>NZ_JBFODA010000064.1:0-102829 GCF_040908055.1 Aeromonas sp. R7-4 | reverse complement strand
TGAATCGCCCCCAGTTCCCTAGACACCTCACAGCCTTAAAATGAGGCAACTATTGGAGGTGTTATGACCCGTCAGCGTTATCCAGAAACATTCAAAATCGAAGCCGTTAAACAAATCACCGAGCGCGGGCGGCCGGTGGCTGACGTTGCACGTGCCATCGGGGTATCCAGCCACAGCCTGTATGCATGGCTCAAGCAGTACGGTAAGCCTGCTGACCAGCAGATAGAAGAGTCTGCCTTGCAAGCCGAGATCCGCCGCCTGAAAACTGAACTGCGCCAGGTCACCGAGGAGCGCAATATTCTAAAGGAGGCCGCCGCGTACTTTGCCAGCGAGTCAAGGAAAGGTACGCGTTCATAACCTCCCGACTCGACCGGTACAGTGTCGTTACCCTGTGCCAGACCCTGGGGGTTCACCGAAGTGGCTTCTACGCGTGGTTGAAACAGCCCACATCGCCACGACAGCAGGAGGACGAACGACTGACCGGATTGGTCAAGCAATCCTGGCTGGAAAGTGGTGCTGTCTACGGTTATCGCAAGATCCATCGCGACCTTCGTGACGCAGGGGAAGCCTGCGGCAAGCACCGTGTGGCCAAATTAATGAAGCGGGAGGGACTGCGTTCGCAAACGGGCTATCAACGCCGCAAGGGGCATTATGGAGGCAAGAGCACGCAAGCTGCCCCAAACACGCTGGCACGTCAGTTTAAGGTGCCAGCCCCCAACATCATCTGGGTGACTGACATTACCTACATTCGCACTCAAGAAGGGTGGCTGTACCTGGCGGTGGTGCTCGACCTGTTCTCTCGCCAGATCGTCGGCTGGGCGATGAAGTCACGCATGACGGCAGACTTGGCGGTTGATGCGTTATTGATGGCCGTCTGGCGGCGCAAACCCAAGCAGCCGGTACTGGTGCATTCGGATCAGGGCAGCCAGTTTACCGGTGGTGAATGGCAAGACTTTCTGAAGGCCCACAACCTGAGTTGCAGTATGAGCCGACGGGGTAACTGTCACGACAACGCGGTCGCCGAGAGTTTCTTTCAGTTGCTCAAACGGGAGCGGATCAAGCGCAGGATTTACGCGACAAGAGACGAAGCCCGCAGCGATGTGTTTGATTATATCGAGATGTTTTACAACCCAATCAGGCGTCATGGTTCCAATGATGGGCTGTCGCCGGTAGAGTTTGAAAGGCAGTTTATTTTTCAGCAACAAAGTGTCTAGAAAACCAGGGGCGATTCACTTGGCGCAATACGAGAAACCAGTCGTGCCGCTTAAAGACATTTGTAGTGACTATTTTGGTCTGTCATATCAAACAGCCAGACAGCGGGCAAACGCAGGGATGTTACCCATCCCGACGTTCAGAACCAGCCAAAAGAGCGACTATCTGGTGCACCTGACTGACCTGGCCAGCTATATAGATCAGCAGAGAGAGAAAGAAGTGCGTAGGCTAACTGCGATCACGAAGATGGAGGCTCGAAGATAATCTTCTGGAAGGGCAAGCCCGCGAATCGCGGGCTTTTTCATTTTTGGTCTTTGTCAGTGGCCTAGGTCAGGTGGTAGACGTTCCTGCTAGCACAGCAAACAGCTCAAGGAAGGCACATAGGCAGAACCGTACGACGATGCTACTACCCATGTTCCCTCCTATTCGCTCTTAAGATCTGGAGTGGGTATAATCAAATGGTCACCAACATCAACATAACCTGTTGATGATGTTGATTTTTGTATTTAACGAACAAAGTTGTTGGGACATATTCGCAGAGTAGACAAGAAAAGCTGAAAGGCTTGAGAAAACTCCTGATTAAAGCCGTTTTGGCCGCCACCTGCCCCATATCTGCCCCATGGAAATTGAAGGCCACGCCTGATAAGGGCTAGAGAAAAAATCTCACCAATCCAGCATGGGGGCGATGGAAAAGCGCTGCGCCTGCATAAAAATCATCCGGGTTGGCCAAACAAGGGGGCGGATTCTACCACAACGTGAGACAGGCTCCGAAAATGAATTTTGTCGCCGCGCCGGGGAGGCCCTGTGATAGTATCCGGCTAATTGACAGGGTATCTGCGTGATCATGAATCAAGACCAACTTCTACAACGAGCGGAGCGCCTCTGCGAGCAGCGCGGGATCCGCTTCACCCCCACCCGGCGCCAGGTGTTCCGGCTGCTTGCCGCTCATGGCAATGCCATCAGCGCCTACGATCTGCTGGCTCAGTTGCAGCGGACCGAGGCCCATGCCAAGCCCCCCACCGTCTACCGGGCGCTCGACTTCCTGCTCGAGCAGGGGTTTGCCCACAAGGTGGAGTCGCTCAACGCCTTCATCTTCTGTTGCCATTTCGACCATGCCCATCCGATGCAATTGTTGATCTGCGACCGCTGCAAGGAGGTGGTGGAGCTGCACGATCCGGCCATCGACGGCGCCTTTTCCGAGCAGGCTCGCCAGCATGGTTTTACTATTACCAACAAGACCATAGAAGCTCATGGCCAATGCGCTAGCTGCTCTGCCATCCTAGGAAGTCAAGATGAAGGCTGATTTTGTAAACCCGTTCCTGCTCTCCCTGCTCAACGTGCTCTCCACCATGGCGCAGCTGGAGCTCAAACCTGGCGCCCCCAAGCGCAAGACGGACGAGCTGGCACGGGGAGACGTCTCCGGCCTCATCGGCATGGTGGGTCCGCAGACCCGGGGCTCCCTCTCCATCAGCTTCGAGAAAGGGCTGGCCCTTGAGATCATGCGCCGCATGCTGGGGGAGGCACCGGCTACCCTCAACGAGGAGGTGACCGACATGGTGGGCGAGATCACCAACATGGTGACCGGTGGCGCCAAGCGCATGCTGGGAGAGAAGGGCTATGAGTTCGACATGGCGACCCCCATCATCGTCTCCGGCCCCAATCACACCATTACCCACAGGGCCGACGGCGCCAAGATCATGATGCCGTTCGATTCTGAATATGGCCGCGCCACCATAGAGATCTGCTTCGAGTAATCGCCATGTGGAAGATGCTGAAATGGAGTGTCATCGGAGGGGTTGTGCTGCTCATCCTGTCGGATATCGAGATCCGCACCTCCCTCTACAAGTACGAGGACAACAGCGTGCAGATCAGTTTCCCGCGCTGGCAGGCCGAACAGCCCTGGGGCACCCTGCGCTGGCACGCCGGCCGGCTCGAACATCACTGGTACGGCCTGGCAGGCAAGCCCAAGCCTGCTCCCGTGCTCTGAGCGAGTGACCATTTCCCACCCACTAACACCAATGAAAGAGGCCAGCAGATGCTGGCCTCTTTTTTATCTAGCGATGGCGCCGGGGTGACGGTCAGGCGGCTTCGGCAGCCAGCTTGTCGGCACCGCGTACCATGATGCCCAGGCCGCAGGCCAGCAGGGTCGGCAGCAACCAGGCCAGGCCCTTGTCGAACAGCGGCAGGAAGGCGAACGCATCCATCTTCATGCCGGCGGCGCCCAGGCCGTCCAGGCAGCCGAACAGGAAGGCGACCAGCAGCACGGAGCGGAACACCAGGCGGGGGCGACCGAAGTAACCCTTCAGGAAGGTGACCAGCACCAGCGCCACGGCCACCGGGTAGATGGCGACCAGGACAGGGATGGAGAGGCTGATGAGCTGGCTCAGACCCACGTTGGCCACCACGGCGCAGATGACGCCCAGCAGCACCACCAGCTTCTTGTAGCTCATGCCGGTGAGGTTGTGGAAGAAGTCGGAGCAGGCGGAGATCAGACCCACTGCGGTGGTGAAGCAGGCCAGGGTGATGATGGCCGCCAGGATGAACTGACCCGGCTGGCCGAACAGGCTCAGCACATAGGCGTTGACGATGGCACCGCCGTTGCTGACGTCGGTGGCGACGCCGGCCGCGGTGTTGCCGAGCTGGAACAGGGAGACATAGACCACGGACAGGCCGATGGCGGAGATGATGCCCGCGATGGCCAAGTACTTGAACTGGCTCTGGTAGTCGTTGATGCCCTTCTGGCGCAGCAGATCGACGATCAGGGCGCCAAACATCAGGGACGCCAGGGTGTCCATGGTGTTGTAGCCCTCCAGGATCCCTTTCACAAAGGGGGTGTTCTGGTAGTCACCGGAAGCGGCAGGCATGGTGCCCTGGGGCGCGACGAAGACACCGACGGCCAGGGTCAGCAGCAGCAGCATCAGCACAGGGGTCAGGTACTTGCCGATGGCGTCCATCAGCTTGCCCTGATTCATGGAGACCAAGATGGAGATGCCAAAGAAGACGACAGTGTAGGCGATCAGCCCGGCCTGACCCATATCACCGATAAAGGGCTTGAGGCCCATCTCGTAGGCTACCAGGCCGGTACGGGGAGCGGCGAAGGCCGGGCCGATGATGATGTAGATGGCGACGGCCAGGGCGGTGGCCACGCCAGCTGGCAGCAGCTTGGTCATGCCGGCCCAGCCGTTGCCCGCCTTGGCGACGGCGATGATGGTGATCAGGGGCAGACCCACGGCGGTGACCAGGAAGCCCAGCATGGCCAGGGAGAGGTGCTCGCCCGCCATGAAGCCGGCCAGGGGCGGGAAGATGATGTTGCCTGCGCCCAGATAGAAGGCGAAGGTCATGAAGCCCAATCCGAGTACGTCGGACAATGTGAGTGATTTCGTCAAGTTCAACCTCGTCTGTCTTGTAAACTATTGCTTGTTATAGTTTTTTATTGGTCGGTGACCGGCGTTGTTCAGGGGTAAAAAAAAGAGCCCCGCTGATTTTTTCATCGCGACCAGTGGTTTGAACTGGTCTGGAGCGGGCGCTCATTTAGCAGTCAGCATAATGATGTGAAAAAATAGTTCAAGACAAAATTTACATCTTCAAATAGAAGGGGCTGGTGAGTTGGATATATCTGTCGGAATAGCCGCCGGTAGCAGAATGGATGACAATTTCACCCCTGTTGCACTTGTTTAATCCTCTGCCAAGTAGCAATAAAACACGATTTGCCTCTTTCCCCTCCCTGGTGATAACAGCCAGATAACAACTCGCATGCAGATCATAACTCGACGAAATGCATAAAATTTCATCCGCCATCGCCGTCGGCAGCACCAGGGCCAGCTGTCCATGCCGGTTCAGCAGACGGTTGCTTGCGGCCAGCAATCCGTGGGGATCGAGCGCTCCCGTGTGACGGGCCAGGGCCCTGGCCGGATCGCGAAATGGCTGGCCTGCCACGAAGTAGGGAGGGTTGGAGACGATCAGATCATAGGGTTCGGCGTGATAATCCTGAATGGCGCTCTCTATGACGGTGACCCGGCTGTGCCAGGGGGAGGCGGCGACATTCTCCCTGGCCTGATCGGCTGCATCCTTATCCAGCTCCACCCCGTCGATCCGGCAGTCGTTCGTGCTGCGCTGGGCCAGCATGAGGGCGATGAGACCGCTGCCGGTGCCGATGTCCAGCACCCGGCGGGCGCCGGTGACCGGTGCCCAGGCCCCCAGCAGGATGCCGTCCGTGCCGACTTTCATGGCGCAACGGTCGTGGTCGACGTGAAATTGCTTGAAGGTAAAACCGCTGCTTCGTCCCATCCGGCTCCCGTCCTGTACCTGCCCGTTGAAAATGGTCGGCGATTATAGCGGCTAAGCCACAGTCACCATAGGAGCCGGCGGCATAATCGCCTATAATCTGCCGTTTCCTTAATGACCGAGTATTGCCATGAGCCAGTCCTTTGATGATTTCGACCTGAATCCAGCCCTCAGCCGGGCCTTGGCCGAGATGGGATTCACCCGCCCCACCACCATTCAGCAGATGGTGCTGGAGCCAGCCCTGGACGGCCGCGATATTCTGGCATCCGCCCCGACAGGCACCGGCAAGACAGCCGCCTTCCTGTTGCCGGCCATGCAGCACCTGCTGGATTTCCCGCGCCGCAAGCCGGGGCCTTGCCGCATGCTGATCCTGACTCCGACCCGCGAGCTGGCCCTGCAGGTCAGCGCCCATGCCAAGGCGCTGGCGGTGCACACCCATCTGAGCATCGAGACCATCATCGGCGGCGTGAGCCACGAGGAGCAACTGCCCGCCCTGACCAAGACTACCGACATCGTGGTCGCCACCCCGGGCCGTCTGCTCGAGTACATCGAGAAAGAGGAGTTCGAGAGCCACGACATCGAGGTGCTGGTGCTGGATGAGGCGGACCGCATGCTGGACATGGGCTTCATCAAGGACGTGAACCGCATCGTGGAAGAGGCGCGCTACCGCAAGCACACCATGCTCTTCTCCGCCACCCTGGAAGGGGCCGGCCTGGAGAAGTTTGCGAGCGAGATCCTGAAAGATCCGGTGGAGCTGCACGCCGAGCCGCCCCGCAGCGAGCGCCGCCCCATCACCCAGTGGGTCCACCTGGCGGACGACGCCGCCCACAAGCTGGCCCTGCTGGTGCATATACTGAAAAACCCGGAGACCCAGAAGGCGATCATCTTCGTCAAGACCCGGGAGCGGCTGGCGGAGCTCTCCGGCCAGTTGCAGGCGGCAGGCGTGCCCTGTGCCTGGATCCGTGGCGAGATGGAGCAGAGCAAGCGCATCGAGTCGATCCGCAAGTTCCACGAAGGGGAGGTGCCCTTCCTGATTGCCACCGACGTGGCCGCCCGCGGCATCGACCTGCCGAACGTCAGCCATGTCATCAACTACGACATGCCCTACGGCGCGGATGTCTACGTGCACCGCATCGGCCGCACCGGTCGCGCCGGCAACCGTGGCTGTGCCATCAGCCTGGTGGAGGCCCACGACATGGCCATGGTGGCCAAGATCGAGCGTTACACCGAGGAACGCCTCAAGCGCCGGGTGATCGACGAGCTGCGCCCCAGGCACAAGGAGGCGCGGGTGCCGGTGAAGAAGAAAAAGCCGAAGGATGCCAAGAAGTCGGCCAAGAAGAAAAAGAAGTAAGCCTGCCCGCCAGAACGGCCATCCCCGGATGGCCGTTCTGCTGTCCGGCGCCTGCCGATGGGTGGAAAAGAAAAAAGCCGACGCATGAACGTCGGCCAACAAAAAGTGCTTACAACAGAGGATTCACAGAGTCAGACCCGAGGATCCCTGACTTGGTTCCCTGCTGGGTGTAATTAATTTTCAGCGCGCTTGAACATCAGGGTGTTGGCATCGGACTCTTCCGGTACGAAGTAGTAGCCGTCGGCGTTGAAGCCGGTCAGCTGTTCCACCCTGGTGAGGCGGTGCTTGATGATGTGGCGGGCCATCATGCCGCGCGCCTTCTTGGCGTAGAAGCTGATGATCTTGAACTGGCCGTTCTTCTCGTCCTTGAACACCGGCGTGACGATGCGCCCCCGCAGGGCCTTGGGGCGCACCGACTTGAAATATTCGTCGGAAGCCAGGTTGATCAGCACCTCGTCCCCCTGGGCGGCCAGCGCCTGGTTCAGGTGTTCCGTGATGATGTCGCCCCAGAACTGGTAGAGATCCTTGCCGCGCGCGTTGTCCAGGCGAATGCCCATCTCCAGCCGGTAGGGCATCATCAGGTCGAGCGGGCGCAGCACCCCGTAGAGGCCGGAGAGCATGCGCAGGTGCTCCTGGGCGAAGTCGAGATCCCCGTCGTCGAAGTCGTCCACCGCCAGCCCCGTGTAGACGTCCCCCTTGAACGCCAGCAAGGCCTGGCGGGCGTTGGCCGGGCTGAAGTCGGGTTGCCACTGGGCAAAGCGGGCGGCGTTGAGGCCGGCCAGCTTGTCGCTGATCTTCATCAGGCTGGCGATCTGATCCGGGCTCAGCTGGCGGGCCCGGCCGATCAGCTCGGCGGAGTGGTCCAGCAGCTCGGGTTGGGTGAAACGGGACGTCACCAGGGGCGACTCGTAATCCAGCGTCTTGGCCGGGGAAACCACAATCAGCATAACGATCCTTTATAGCGGTGACGCACGCCCCTCATTCATCCAGGGTGACGTTGTCGAGAGTACCTGCACCCAGCTGCTCGCGCCCCGACAGCTTGATCAGCAGTCGCAGGTCGTTGGCGGAGTCGGCATGGGCAAGGGCCTCACTGTAGCCAATTTGGCCGGCGCAGAACAGGGTGAACAGCGCCTGATCGAAGGTCTGCATGCCGAGCTCGGTGGATTTGGTCATCACCTCCTTGAGCCGATGCATCTCCCCCTTGCGGACGATGTCGGTGATGAGGGGGGTGTTGAGCAGGATTTCGAAGGCGGCGAAGCGGCGACTCCCGTCGATGCTCGGCAGCAGTTGTTGTGCGACGATGGCGCGCAGGTTGAAGGAGAGATCGAACAGGAACTGGCGGTGCTTCTCCTGGGGAACCAGGTGGAGGATGCGATCCAGCGCCTGGTTGGCATTGTTGGCGTGCAGGGTGGCGAGGCAGAGGTGGCCCGTCTCGGCAAACTGGATGGCGAACTCCATGGTCTCCTGGTTGCGGATCTCGCCGATCAGGATGACGTCCGGTGCCTGGCGCAGGGAGTTTCTGAGCGCCACGTCGAAGGAGCCGGTGTCGATGCCGACCTCCCGCTGGGTCACCAGGCAGCGACCGTGCTGGTGGACGAACTCCACCGGGTCTTCCACCGTCAGGATGTGGCCGTCGCCATGCTGGTTGCGATAGCCGAGCATGGCCGCCTGGGTGGTGGATTTGCCGGCGCCCGTGGCGCCGACGAACAGCACCAGGCCGCGCTTGGCCATGGCGACGTCCTGCAATATCGGGGGCAGCACCAGCTCGTCGAAGGTGGGAATACGGGTCTCGATGCGGCGCAGCACCATGCCCGGCAGGTCCTGTTGCCAGAAGGCGCTGACCCGAAAGCGCCCAAGCCCCTCACGATGGATGGCGTAGTTGGCCTCCCGGGTGTGCTGGTAGCGTTCGAAATGCTCGGCATCCAGGCTGCTCTTGACCAGGGCCAGCGCGGTCTGTCTGTCCAGCGGGGCTTCTCCGAGCGGCACCAGGCGCCCGTTGACCTTGAGAGTGGGGGGGGCATCGACCGTGATGAAGAGGTCCGAGCCCTTTTGTTCAACCAGTGCTGCGAGCAGAACATCCATGTCCATGGCATCTCCTTGGGTGTGCGAGCTTAAATGGTGTTGGGGTCGACCGCCTTGGCCTTAGCGTCGAGGGCGGCGACGATCCCCCGGTTGACCAGCTGCTTGAGGCTCTGGTCCATGGTCTGCATGCCGTGGGTCATCCCGGTCTGGATGACGGAGTAGAGCTGGGCCACCTTGTCCTCCCGGATGAGGTTGCGCACGGCGGGAATGCCCATCATGATCTCGTGGGCCGCCACCCGGCCACCCCCGATCCGCTTGAGCAGGGTCTGGGAGATGACCGCGCGCAGGGATTCGGACAGCATGGAACGCACCATGTCCTTCTCCGAGCCGGGGAAGACGTCGATGATACGGTCTATGGTCTTGGCCGCCGACGAGGTGTGCAGGGTGCCAAACACCAGGTGGCCGGTCTCGGCCGCCGTCATGGCGAGGCGGATGGTCTCGAGGTCGCGCATCTCCCCCACCAGTATGATGTCCGGGTCTTCCCGCAGGGCCGAGCGCAGGGCGTTGCTGAAGCTCTTGGTGTCGCGGTGCACCTCCCGCTGGTTGACCAGGCAGCGCTTGTTCTCGTGCACGAATTCGATGGGATCCTCGATGGTGAGGATGTGGTGGTGGAAGTTGTCGTTGATGTAGTCAACCATGGCCGCCAGGGTGGTGGACTTGCCCGAACCGGTCGGTCCTGTCACCAGCACCAGGCCGCGGGGAAACTCCGCTATCTTGCGAAATATCTCGGGTGCCGCCAGATCGTCCAGGGTCAGGACTGTGCTCGGAATGGTACGGAACACGGCGCCCGAGCCCCGCGCCTGCTGGAAGGCGTTGACCCGGAAGCGCGCCATGCCGGGCACCTCGAAGGAGAAGTCCACCTCGAAGTTCTCCTCCAGCTCCTTGCGCTGGTGGTCGTTCATGATGTCGTAGATGAGGGCATGGACTTCCCGGTGATCCAGGGCGGGCAAATTGATCTTGCGAACCTCCCCGTCAACCCTGATCATCGGAGGGACCCCGGCGGAGAGGTGTAGATCCGAGGCCTTATGCTTTACACTGAATGCCAATAACTCTGTGATATCCATAGATTTGTTATTCTCCCATCACAAGATCACGAACGAAATATGAGCCAGATTGCCCAGCACCTGCTTCAGGTAAAGGAACGTATTGTAGAGGCTGCACGACGCGTCGGCCGTGGCGCCGATCATATCCAGTTGCTGGCGGTCAGCAAGACCAAGCCGCTGGTGGACATCCAGGCCGCCTATGCCGCCGGTCAGCGGCGCTTCGGCGAATCCTACGCCCAGGAGGCGGCCCTCAAGATAGATGCCCTGCGTGAGCAGGCCGCCTGCACAGACATAGAGTGGCACTTTATCGGCCCGCTGCAATCGAACAAGTCCAAACTGGTGGCGGAGCGGTTCGACTGGGTGCAAAGCGTCGATCGCGACAAGCTCATCGAGCGTCTCAACAACCTGCGTCCTGCCGGGTTGGCGCCGCTAAATATCTGTCTGCAAATCAATATTAGCGGAGAGAGCAGCAAATCCGGTACGTCGGAGCAAGAGATTTTCCGCCTGGCCGCTCTGGTGGCCCGGAGTGAACGCCTGGTGCTGCGCGGCCTGATGGCGATCCCCGAGCACACCCGTGACGAGGCGGTGCTGGCCGCCCAGATGGCACGCATGCAGGCTCTGTTCACCGAGCTTGCGCAACAATACCCGAGTGTCGATACCCTCTCGATGGGCATGACCGAGGATCTCGAGCCCGCCATCGCCCATGGCAGCACCATGGTGCGGGTCGGTACCGCCATCTTCGGTGCCCGCGACTATTCATGAGCAGGCCCCCGCGATGTCAGGCGGGGCTTGCGCTTTTTTCAGGCAACAGGAGCGTTTGATGCCATTGCCGGCCCAGGGCGGTCAGAACGGGCATCCGCAGCGCTGTCAGCAACAGGAGTGTTTGATGCAGCAGAGAACCCTCGTCCTTATCGGGGCGGGCATGCGGGGCTCCGCAGCCATTTCATCAGCAGGAGTCCAGGATGCAGCATAGAATTCTCGCCTTCATCGGCGCAGGCAACATGAGCCGCAGTATCATTGCCGGCCTCGTCCAGGCCGGCTACCCGGCCGATCGTATCATCGCCGCCAACCCCAGCCGTCCCAAGCTGGACGAGCTGGCCAGCCGGTTTGGCATTCGCGTCACCCAGGACAATGCCGAGGCGGCCCGTGAGGCCGAGGTGATCGTGCTGGCGGTCAAGCCCCAGCTGATGGCGGGCATGCTGACGACGCTGGTGGCCGAACTCGGGTCGCTGGCGGGCAAGCTGCTCGTCTCCATCGCCGCCGGCATCAGGGTGGCGCGTTTGCAGGAGATGGCGGGAGGCCATGGCCGCATCATCCGCACCATGCCCAACACCCCCTCCCTGCTGGGGCTGGGGATGACGGGGCTCTACGCGCCGCCCGGCATCGAGCAGGCCGATCGCGACTTCGCCGAGCAGATGATGCAGGCGGTGGGCAAGACCCTCTGGGTGGAGCAGGAGTCCGGCATCAACGGCGTCATCGCGGCGGCGGGCAGTGCCCCGGCCTACTTCTTCCTGTTCATGCAGGCGATTGCCGAAGAGGCGGAGGCCATGGGCTTCTCCCCCGAACAGGCCAGGCTGCTGGTGCAGCAGACGGCGCTGGGCGCCGCCGCCATGGTGGAGCAGAACCCGGACCTCTCCCTGCAGACCCTGCGGGAGCAGGTGACCAGCAAGGGGGGGACCACGGCCGAGGCCGTCAAGACCTTCCAGGAGCAGGGGCTGATGGCGCTGACCGCGCGAGCCATGCAGGCGGCCGTTACCCGGGCCGGCGAGATGGAAACCCTTTTTTGAACCCTCTTTTAGCAAGGAACCCGGATGAACACGGCTTACTTTTTGATTAACACGGTTTTTGATCTCTACCTCATGGTGGTACTGCTGCGGGTCTGGCTGCAGTGGGCCCGCGCCGACTTCTACAACCCCATGAGCCAGATGGTGGTCAAGCTGACCAATCCCCTGGTGGTGCCCCTGCGTCGCGTCATTCCCGGCTTTGGCGGGCTGGACATGGCCTCGGTGCTGCTGGCGCTGCTCATCGCCTTCGCCAAGCTGGCGCTGCTCAAGAGCATGAACGTGCTGCTGACAGACTGGCTGACCCTCAGCCTGTTTGCACTGCTCACCGTGCTGAAGAAGGCGGGCTCCATGATCTTCTGGATCCTGCTGATCCGCGCCATCCTGAGCTGGGTCAGCCAGGGTCGCAACCCCATCGAATACGTGATGCACCAGCTGACCGAGCCTTTCCTGGCACCGATCCGCCGCATCCTGCCCGCCCTGGGAGGGCTGGATCTCTCCGTGCTGGTCGCCTTCATCGCGCTGCAGGCCATAAACTATCTGTTGGGGGATCTGTTCGGTCAGCTGTGGTGGATGATCTGATGCCCGCCGTCCTGCTGGAAGGGGACGAGCTGGTGTTGCATCTGATGATCCAGCCCAAGGCGAGCCGGGATCAGATCGTCGGTTTGCACGGGGACGAGTTGAAAGTGGCCATCACGGCGCCGCCGGTGGATGGCCAGGCCAACAGTCACCTGATCAGGTATCTGGCCAAGCAGTGCAAGGTGGCCAAGGGGCAGGTTCGCATCGTGCGGGGAGAGCTGGGTCGCCACAAGACGGTTGCCATCGAGGCGCCGAGGCAGATCCCCGCCGAGATCGCCGCCCTGCTGGAGAGTGGAACACGAGAAGGATGACATCATGAAAACAGTCTGGATGAGCTGCCTGCTGGCGCTCTTGATGACGTTGCCACTGCGGGCCGAACAGATGAAGGAGCTGGGCCCCTGGCAGGTGCACTACAGCGCCTTCAACTCCAGCTTCCTCACCCCCGAGGTGGCCAAGGCCTATGGCCTGGAGCGCAGCCGTTACAACGGCATCGTCAACATCGCGGTGCAGAACAAGCAGGGGGTGGCGCAGGCAGTGGGGATCAGCGGGGAGGCCAAGAACCTCACCGGCACCATCCGTACCCTGAGCTTCCAGGAGGTGAAGGAGGGGGATTCCATCTACTACCTGGCGGTGTTGCCCTACCGCAACGAGGACACCTACCAGTTCACCCTGACGATCATGGGGGAGGGGCAGCAGCAGACGCTGAGCTTCCAGCAGACCTTCTACGTCGACTAGGCGCTCTGTGAGATGGGATGCCCCGAACCGGTAGGTTCGGGGCATTTTTTTGCCCGCTGGGAGCCGTTCCCCCGGGCTTAGCGGCTGGCCAGCGGGTAGGTGAACAGGGCCAGGTGGGCGAAGTTGAACAGGAAGTGCAGCAGGATGACGACGCCGAGGCGCCCGCTCAGGTGGAACGCCAGGCCGTAGCAGGCGCCCGCCAGGGTGGCGAACAACACCAGCAGCGGGCCGCCGGCCAGGTGTGCCACCCCGAACAGCAGGCTGGCGATGAGAATGCCCAGCCAGACCCGGGTGCGCCGGGTGATGGCCTGCTGGAGAAAGCCCCGGAACAGCGCCTCCTCCGCCACGCAGGTGAACAGCAGGTTGTTGAGGGCGAACAGCCACCACCAGTGAGGCAGCCCCACCTCGGGTCTCAGGGCCCCCAGTTGCCAGGCGGTGATCAGCAGGGCCGACAGCGGCAACAGCAGCAGGGCCAGCGGGCGCCAGCGCAGGGGGCCACCCGGACCCAGCAGCGCGGGCCAGGCCAGCAACAGGCCGAAGAAGAGCAGCGGCTTGTCGAGATTGAGGTACATGTTGAACGGCACGCTGGCGGGGCCGGCCCGCACCTGGTCCAGCACCTTCAGATTGCTGAACCCCGGGACGAGATGCAGTGTCAGGGCGACGGCCCAGAGCAGCACCAGGGCGAGGGCCATCGGGCGCCAGGGTGGTGGCAGGCTGGGAGTCTGCCAGGCCAGCAGCAGTCCGGCGAGGCTGATTAGCAGGGCCGGAGGCGTGATGCGGCCAAGGGCAAGGGCGCCGAGCAGGGTGATGCCCAGCAGGATCAGGCCGGGTGTGCGTTGGCGGGCGAGGCAGAGCAGCACGGCCAGGGCCAGGGCGGCCCAGATCAGGGCATCGGGAAGTGGCAGCATTGAGTCTCCTTGTTGGTTCCAAGGGGCGCACCTTAACGAGCTGCTTCCTCTTGCACAAGGCGCAATGGACTGGTCGGAGCCCTGGATGCACCATCTTGCCGATGGTTCTGACAATAAAAAAGCCGGAGCTGAGGCTCCGGCTTTGGGGAGAGGTGGTGGCTAGGCTGACGGGGCCCAAGCCAGATTAACGACCGGATTCGGCGATGACCCGGGCGATGATGTCGGCACGCTTGCTCGCTTCCAGCTCGCCCAGGGCGATGAGGCCGGCCTTGAAGATCACGTTCTTTGGCAGGCTGACGTCGTCCAGGGTGGTGATGGCCTCCACGTGCATGCCGTTCAGGCGGCTGGCGTCTCGGGGGCTCAGGTTGACCTGGGTGTTCAGCACCTGCTTGCCCTTCTTCTTGGGCTGGGCGGCTTTCTTCGGTTGATCCTGTTCGTCTTCCGGCAGTTCGTCATCAAAATCGTAAATAGACATAGTCAATCCTGTTGGGTTGCAATGGGCATGCTCGCCCGAAATATGAGAGATCAGCCCATATCCTCGTTGCGGATAAAGGCGCGCCAGGAGACAAGCACCTGGGCAAAGTCTTCCAGCCCGCACATGGCCAGCTGTTCATCATCGTAGTAGGCGAGATCGTCGAGATCTTCGTCCTGCTCGATATTGAGGACATTGGCCTTCACCTCGGCCTCCTCGTGGGTCAGCAGCAGGGAGTAGTCGCCGCCGAGCAGCCGATATTCGGTGCGGGTCCGGCCGGATAGCTGGTCGATGATGGCGAACAGCTCGTCGAGCTTCTCCTCGTCCTTGCCCACTTCGTCGATCAGCCACTGGCCGATGGCCTCGTGGCACATGGAGAACCGGGCGCGATAGCCACCGAACGGGTCGCGGCGAAATTCATAATCCATAGCGGAGTCCATACCGGATGGGGGGAGCCACCCTGCCACGGTGCGGCATGACGCCGGATCCCTGATCCAGGGCGGGGCACAGATGGCGTAAAGTGGCCTATTCTAGCGATCCCCCCCGCACTTGTCTTGAAGATGTGGGATCTTTGCCCCGGCGCCGGCACTTTACAGCCAGCCCGGTCCCCGTGTTGGAGATGTTATGCAGCTAAACGAGACCCTGGCCCGGCAGATAGTGAGCAGGGCGATGAAGATACTATCGTTCTCGGTCAACGTGATGGACGAGCGGGGCCTGATCATAGCGTCCGGCAACCCGGAGCGGCTGCACCAGCGCCATGAGGGGGCCGTGCTGGCCCTGACCGAGAACCGGGTGGTGGAGATCAGCGACGCCACCGCCCGCCAGCTCAAGGGGGTGAGGCCCGGCATCAACCTGCCCATCGCCTATCAGGGGGAGCTGCTCGGGGTCATCGGCATCTCGGGGGATCCGGACATCGTTCGTGCTTACGCCGAGCTGGTGCGCATGACCGCCGAGCTTATCCTGGAGCAGGCGGCGCTCACCGAGCAGTTGCAGTGGGACAAGCGCCACAAGGAGGAGCTGGTGCTGCAGCTCATTCGCGGCGAGGGGCGGGCCGATCAGTTGCAGCAGGCGGCCCGCTTCCTCGAGCTGGATCTGGCCCAGCCTAGGGTGGTGGCCGTGCTGGCGCTGGAGGAGGCGGAGCCCGCCCGTCTGCGGGAACTGGTGCATCTGCTGGAAAACCCGGAGCGGGACAACCTGGTGGCCATCAACGGCCTGGACGAGATAGTGGTGCTCAAACCGGCCCAACTCAGTGACGGCGTCTGGCAGTCGGCGCAGGAGCGCAGCCGCATCAAGCAGCTGCTGACCCGTATCCCCCACTTTCGGGTGCGCATCGGGGTGGGTGATTACTTCGCCGGGATCGAAGGGCTGGCGCTCTCCTACCAGACGGCGCGGGACACCTTGCGCCGGGGCATGCGCCAGGCGCCGCGCAAGCAGGTCTACTTCTTCGAGGATTACCGGCTGCCGGTGCTGCTCGGCAGCCTGGCGGACTCCTGGCAGGCGGATCAGCTGCGCGCCCCCCTGCTCAGGCTGGCAAGGGAGGACGCCAAGGGGGTACTGCAGAAGACGCTGCGCCAGTATTTCTTGCAGGATTGTGATCTGCATCCCTGTGCCGAAGCCCTGTTCATCCATCCCAACACCCTGCGCTACCGGCTGACCCGGATAGAGCAGATAACAGGCTTGAGTTTCAACAAGTTAGACGACAAATTCCTGCTCTATCTCGGCCTGAATCTCGACGGCTGATTTGTTCGATTGAACAAAAACAGTCTGGATGGCAGCGAAAATTTTGGCTTTCTGACCAAAGCATTCCGGCCAGGGATCTCCATAATGGCGGCCACTCATTACAACAAAAGGTGCCCGTCATGATCCCTGTATCCGCGCTCGGCGCTCTCGCCGCGCTCTCCATCGCCATCTTCCTCATCCTGAAGAAGGTGCCGCCCGCCTACGGCATGATAGTCGGCGCCCTGGCCGGCGGCCTGATCGGCGGTGCCGACCTGACCCAGACCGTTGCCCTGATGATCGGCGGCGCCCAGGGGATCACCACGGCGGTGATGCGGATCCTGGCGGCCGGTGTGCTGGCCGGCGTGCTCATCGAGTCGGGTGCGGCGACCACCATCGCCGAGACCATAGTCAAGAAGCTCGGCGAAACCCGGGCCCTGCTGGCCCTGGCCCTAGCCACCCTGATCCTGACCGCGGTCGGCGTCTTCGTGGACGTGGCCGTCATCACGGTCGCCCCCATAGCGCTCGCCATCGCCCGCCGCGCCGATCTCTCCAAGGCGGCCATACTGCTGGCCATGATAGGCGGCGGCAAGGCGGGCAACGTCATGTCGCCCAACCCCAACGCCATCGCCGCGTCCGACGCCTTCCACCTGCCACTCACTTCTGTGATGGCGGCCGGCATCATCCCGGGTCTGTTCGGTCTGGTGATGGCCTACTGGCTCGCCAAGCGCCTCAACAACCGGGGCAGCAAGGTCGCGGCCGACGAGGTGGTGAGCTTCGATGGCAGCAAGCTGCCCGGCTTTGCCGCCGCCATCAGCGCGCCCCTGGTGGCCATACTGCTGCTGGCCCTGCGTCCTGTGGCCGGTATCGTCGTGGATCCGCTGATCGCGCTGCCCCTCGGCGGTCTGGTGGGCGCCCTGATGATGGGCAAGTTCGGCAAGGTGAACCAGTTTGCGGTCTCGGGCCTGGCCCGCATGGCGCCGGTGGCCATCATGCTGCTGGGTACCGGTACCCTGGCGGGCATCATCGCCAACTCCGGTCTCAAGGATGTGCTGATCAGCGGCCTGACCGCCTCCGGTCTGCCTTCCTACCTGCTGGCCCCCATCTCCGGTGCCCTGATGTCGCTGGCGACCGCCTCGACCACCGCCGGTACCGTCGTCGCCTCCAACGTGTTCAGCTCCACCCTGATCGAGCTCGGCATCAGCAGCCTGGCGGGGGCCGCCATGATCCACGCCGGTGCCACCGTGTTCGACCACATGCCCCACGGCTCCTTCTTCCACGCCACCGGGGGCAGCGTCCACATGGGCGTGAGCGAGCGGCTCAAGCTCATCCCCTACGAAACCGCCGTCGGCCTGACCATAGCCGCCGTCTCCACCCTGATGTTTGGCGTGTTCGGTCTCGCCTAAGGAACTGATATGAAAATTGTGATCGCCCCGGATTCATTCAAGGAGAGCCTGAGCGCCATGGCGGTGGCCGATGCCATCGAGGCCGGTTTCAAGCAGGTGCTGCCGGATGCCACCTACGTCAAGCTGCCCATGGCGGATGGCGGCGAGGGGACGGTGCAGTCCCTGGTGGACGCCACCGGCGGCCGCATCCTGCCGGTGGAGGTGACCGCCCCCCTCGGCAACCGGGTGCAGGGCTTCGTCGGTCTGCTGGGGGATGGCGAGCGGGCCGTCATCGAGATGGCGGCCGCCTCCGGCCTGCATCTGGTGGAACCCGAGCGGCGCAATCCCCTGCATACCTCGAGCTTTGGCACCGGCGAGCTCATCCTGGCGGCGCTGGAGATGGGGGTGACTCACCTTATCCTCGGCATCGGCGGCAGTGCCACCAACGACGGCGGCGCCGGCATGATCCAGGCCCTCGGCGGCAAGTTGCTCAAGGACGATGGCTCTGCCATCGAGTTGGGTGGCGCCGGTCTGGCCGAGCTGGCGACCATAGACCTGAGCGGACTGGATCCTCGCCTGGCCGGGCTCCACATCGAGGTGGCCTGCGACGTGGACAATCCGCTCTGCGGTCCGAAAGGGGCCTCTGCGGTGTTTGGCCCGCAGAAGGGGGCGACCCCCGGGATGGTGGCGCAGCTGGACGCCAACCTGGCCCGCTACGCCGATTGCATCGAGCAGGCGCTCGGCAAGCAGGTCAGGGAGATCCCGGGGGCGGGGGCCGCCGGTGGCATGGGCGCCGCCCTGGTGGGCCTGCTCGGCGCCGAGCTCAAGCCCGGCATCCAGATCGTCATCGAAGCCCTGAAACTGGCCGAGGCAGTGGCCGACGCGGATCTCGTCATCACCGGCGAGGGGCGCATCGACAGCCAGAGCATCCACGGCAAGACGCCCATCGGGGTGGCCCGCTGTGCCAAGCGGTTCGGCAAACCGGTGATCGGCATCGCCGGCTGCCTCACCGATGATTGCGGCGTGGTGCATGAGCACGGGCTCGATGCGGTGTTCGCCGTGGTCAACCGCGCCATGTCCCTGCAGGAGGCGCTGGCCACCGCCACCACCAACCTGCAGCTCACGGCCCGCAACGTGGCCGCCCTCTATCTATTGCGCAAATAGCCCCTCTCCTGGCCGGCGCGACGCGCCGGCCACACCCAGCCCCGTGTAGCGGATGTGGCTGCCTCGCGGCAGACCTTCTGACGCACCTTGCCGATCCCAGGATCGGCTTTTTTATTATCCCGCTGTCTTTTATATGGTTTTTGTATTCTGGCGAGGGGCTTTGCGGCATAGTGATCTCCTTATTGCGAGGAGCCATCTTTGAGGAACAACCCATGATCCTGCTGACCCTGGGGGTAGTGTTGTTTGCCCTGACGCACCTCTATCCCTGTTTCGCCGCGACCCATCGCGCCCGTCTGCGTGAGCGGCTGGGGGAGAACCGCTACAAGGGGCTCTTCTCGCTGCTGGTGTTCGTCGCCATCGGCTGCATCCTCGCCGGCTGGCGCAGCGCCAGCCCGTTGCCGCTCTATTTCCTGCCTCCCTGGGGGCCGACTCTGGTGATGGTGGCCATGCCCGTCTCGCTGATCCTGCTGTGCGCAGGCCAGGGCGCGAACCATTTCCGGCGCTGGCTGGTGCATCCCCAACTGCTCGGGGTGCTGCTCTGGTCGGGGGCCCATCTGACGGTCAACAGCGCGGCCCGCTCCCTGGTGCTGTTCGGCGGCATCGGCCTCTGGGCGCTGGTCAGCATCGTCTGGATTTCGGTGCGGGACTGGCAGCAGAAGCCGCGGCCCGAGGCGAGCTGGCAGGGGACCGGGATCAGCCTGGGGGCCGGGCTGGCGCTCACGGCCCTGCTCATCTTCTGGGGCCACGGCTGGCTGACCGGGATCCCGCTGCACTGATCCCTGAACCAGGTTCGGGGATCTTGCGTATGATGGAGAAAACGCGAGGAGTCACGTCGATGAAATGGTTCACCCTGCTGTTGTTGCTCGGCTCGGGCGCGGCGTCCGCCGCCTGCCCCGACTACTTCAACGTGGAGATGCGGGAGCTCAACAGCACCCAGCGCCACAACCTCTGCCGGCTGACCGAGGGCAAGGTGGTGCTGGTGGTCAACACCGCCTCCTACTGCGGGTACAGCGGCCAGTTCCGGGATCTGGAAGCCCTCTACCAGGGTTACAAGGAGAAGGGGCTGATGGTGCTGGGCTTCCCCTCCAACGACTTCTGGCAGGAGGCGGGCAACGAGAACAAGACCGCCGAGGTGTGCCGGCGCGACTACGGGGTGACCTTCCCCATGTTCAACCGGGTGGCGGTGCGGGGCTCGGATGCGGTGCCCCTGTTCAAGGGGCTGGCGGCCGCCGCCGACGGTGACGCCCCCAACTGGAACTTCCACAAATACCTGGTGGGCCGCGATGGCAAGCTGATTGCGAGCTATGGCGCCAACCAGAATCCGGCCGACGACCCTCTCAAGCGGCAGATCCTCGAGGCGCTCGGGCGCTGACCCTATCCCACGGCGGGCGGCTCTGGAATAATGGGGGCCCGCCATCCACCCAGGTTATGCCGTGCTGCAACGTCTTCCCCAAATGGTGATCTTCGACGCCCTGGTCCGCGAGCAGGGTATCTCGGCGGCCGCACGCCGGCTCGGGGTCTCCAAGTCCCACATCAGCAAGCAGCTCGCCCTGCTGGAAACCGCGCTCGGGGCCCAGCTGGTGCAGCGCACCACCCGCCGCTTCGTGCTCACCGAACTGGGTCAGGAGTATGCCCGCCACTGCCGCGCCCTGGTGGCGGTGGCGCTGGAGGCGGAATCCATGGTAGCGGAGCGCCGCGGCAAGGTGAGCGGCGTGCTCCACCTGGGGGTGGGCCAGTCCTTCGGCCGACTGCACGTGATCCCGCGGCTCAAGGCGTTTCAGGCGCGCTACCCGGATCTGGAGCTGGAGGTGTCCCTGTTCGATCACCGCACCAACCTGGTGGACGAGGGGCTGGATCTCTGGATCACCACCTACGAGGACAAGCCTGAGGCCCTGGTGGGGCAGCGGCTGGCGGACATCGGCTTCGTGCTGGTGGCCTCGCCGGACTATCTGCTGAGTCACGGCACGCCGCTGCATCCCAGGGATCTGGCCCGCCACAACTGCATCACCTACCAGAGCCGGGAGCGGCGCTACCACGAGTGGTCGTTTCGCCAGGGCAAGGAGCGGCAGACGGTGCAGGTGGCGGGCAACTACCGGGTGGATCTGGCGGAGGCGGTGCGGGACGCCGCCCTGGCCGGGCTCGGCATCGCCTATGTGGCCAACTACCTGCTGGACAAGGAGTTGCAGTCCGGCCAGCTCATCCCCCTGCTTCCCCAGTGGCAACCGAACCAGAAGATGGCGGTGCACGCTGTCTATGCCAGGCGAGAGCATCTGGACCCCAAGATCCGCCTCTTCATCGACTTCCTCAAGGAGTGCTTCGGACCCGAGCCCTACTGGGCGCAGCGGCTGGCCCCCTGGCTCGGGGGCAAATTGTCCGGCCTGGAGGAATGATCGTTTCCATGCAAGAACGCTGGCTTGAGTCCGGCTTCAAAGTCGAGTCAAATCAATCAGTTGACGCAACCGATATCGTGCAAACGTTTTTGCTAACAGGGTTGTAACCAGGCGGGCTTGCAGTGGCGAGGGCAGGGGAGCAGAATCCGCGCCCATCTTTTGCCCCACTGGATGGAATCCCCATGATCGCCCTGCTTGGTATCCTGAGCATCCTGGCCCTGGCCGCACTCTGCTCCGATAATCGTCGTCGTATCCCGTTGCGAACAGTAGGCTTCGCCCTCTGCCTGCAAGTGCTCTTCGCCGCCCTGGTGCTCTGGCTGCCCGCCGGCCAGCAGGCGCTCAACGGCGTCAGCGAAAGCGTCAGCAGCGTGATCGGTTACGGCCAGGAGGGGATCGCCTTCCTGTTCGGGGATCTGGCCAAGTTCAAGCTGGGCTTCATCTTCGCCTTCAACGTGCTGCCGGTGATCATCTTCTTCTCTGCCGTGATCGCCATCCTCTACCACATCGGCCTGATGCCCAAAGTCATCGCCCTGCTTGGCGGCGGCCTGCAGAAATTGCTGGGTACCGGCCGCGCCGAGAGCCTCTCCGCCACCGCCAACATCTTCGTCGGCATGGTGGAGGCGCCCCTGGTGGTCAAGCCCTATCTCTCCAGGATGTCCGACTCCCAGTTCTTCGCCGTGATGAGTTGCGGCCTGGCCTCGGTGGCCGGTGGCACCCTGGTGGGGTACGCCAGCATCGGGGTCGAGCTGAAGTATCTGATCGCCGCCGCCTTCATGTCCGCGCCTGCGGGGCTCGCCATGGCCAAGATCCTGGTGCCGCCCGCTGCCGAAGAGGTGGATCATCACGAGGACGTGGAGATCCCCCGCGCCACCAACGTCATTGAAGCGGCCGCCGATGGCGCCATGGCGGGTCTCAACATCGCGGTTGCCGTGGGGGCCACCCTGCTGGCCTTCGTCGGGGTGATCGCCCTGCTCAACGGCCTGCTGGGCTGGGCCGGTGACCTGGTGGGGCTGGAGCTGAGCTTCCAGATCATCCTGGGCTGGCTGTTTGCCCCCGTCTCCTGGCTGATCGGGGTGCCCTGGGAGCAGGCCCAGGCGGCTGGTGCGCTTATCGGCACCAAGATCGTCATCAACGAGTTCGTCGCCTTCATCGCCCTGGTACAGGATCAGACATTGAACGAGTCGAGCAAGGCCATCGTCACCTTCGCCCTGTGCGGTTTTGCCAACATCTCCTCCATGGCGATCCTCATCGGCGGCCTGGGGGCCATGGTGCCGGAGCGCAAGTCCTTCATCGCCCGCTACGGCATGCGCGCCATCCTGGCGGGGGTGCTGGCGAACCTGATGAGCGCCTCCCTGGCGGGGTTGTTCCTCGCGCTCTGAGGCCACCGCATCGGACAGGAGCCCGCTTCGGCGGGCTTTTTTGTGGCCGGACGACGGACAAAAAAAGCGCCTCTGGGGAGGCGCGGGGAAAAAGACAGATTGGAAGCGTCACATGGGTGCCACCTGGATGAGGGATGAGCCGTGCCATCCAAGTGTGACGCCATGATGCCTGACGGTGTCTGAAGCCCTTCTGAGGCGATTCTTCATACTCTGTTCATTTTGGAAATGCTGCCTGATGCCTGTGTGGTGCAGGACTCATGCTGCATTCATTAAAATGACTAGAGTTTTATCTTGCCTCCTCGCAAGGGGCTTATCCCCGGCAGCTTGCTGCGCCAGCAACCAACGCTTGATGGGGTGCCGTCTGATGGTCAGGGGGTCAGCGTGAAGTTGTCGGCAGTCTGTTGCTCCAGCGCCAGCAGCCAGCGTTTGATGGGGATGCCGCCGGCATAACCGGTCAGTGCGCCGCTGCGACCGATCACCCGGTGGCAGGGCACTATGATGCTCAAGGGGTTGCGGCCGTTGGCGGCGCCCACGGCGCGCACCGCCTTGGGGTTGCCGATGGCCTGGGCAATCTCGAGGTAGCTGACGGTCTCGCCATAGGGGATGTCGCACAGGGCGTGCCACACCGACTGCTGGAACGGCGTTCCCCGGGCGGCGAGGGGCAGATCAAACTGGCGCAGCCGGCCGGCGAAGTAGGCGGCGAACTGCTCGACGAAGGGGGCCAGGGCCTGATCATCCCGTTGCCATTCCGCCGTCGGGGTGACCGGCTGCTCTCCCCGGACGAACTCCACATAACGCAGGCCATGCCGATCGATGGCGACGAGCAGGGGGCCGTGACGACTCTCGCAAAAACTGTATTGCATCCTCTTCTCCTCCGGAGGGCTGCAAGGCTGGTCACTCCAGCCCGGGTTTGCCGCGGGCGGACTTGATCTCGCCCTTGCGCTTCTTGGCCTCGACCCGCTTGCGCTGGGCACTGCGGGTCGGCTTGGTGGCGTGACGCGCCTTGGGACGCCAGGCGGCTTTTTTCAGCAGCTCGGTCAGGCGGCTCATGGCCTCCTTACGGTTCATGTCCTGACTGCGGTGGGTCTCGACCCTGATCTGGATGAAGCCGTCGTGGACCCGGCTGTCGGCGAGCCTCTCCAGCCCCTCCTTGTAGAGGGGGGGCAGGCTGGGGGAGTCTCTGTAGTCGAAACGCAGCCAGACGGCGGAGTCGGTCTTGTTGACGTGCTGCCCCCCGGCCCCCTGGGCTCGCATGGTCTGGAACTGCAGCTCATGCCAGGGAATGATCACGCTCTGGGAGATGACTAACATGGGGCGATGCTCTCATTTGGTGCATCAAGGGAGTCTGGTGCAGCTTGGTGCCTCATTATGGGGCGAGATGCGCTTCCTTGGTGATCCTGAGCCGTAATGGCTCAAGGGTTGATGGCTATCTTAATGAAAATAAACAATAAAAATACTTGGCACAAGAATTGATGACCCATTCGTGACATACCATGGATTGGGAGCAACCAGATGAAGCTGATTACTGCGATTATCAAACCCTTCAAGTTGGACGACGTGCGCGAGGCCATCGCCAACCTGGGGGTGGAAGGCCTGACCGTCTCCGAGGTCAAGGGCTTCGGTCGCCAGAAGGGGCACACCGAATTATACCGGGGGGCCGAGTACCAGGTCGACTTCCTGCCGAAGGTAAAGCTGGAGATCGCCACCGCCGACGAGAACGTGGAAGGGGTGATCGAGGCCATCTGCAAGGCGGCCTACACCGGCAAGATAGGTGACGGCAAGATCTTCGTCTATGACCTGTTGCAGGCGGTGCGGATCCGCACCGGCGAGAGCGACGACGAGGCGCTCTGATACCCCGCGCCGCGGGGCCGTGAAGGTCAGGCTGCGACGCCTCAGCGGGGAGAGGCCGTCATCAAGGGACCGGATGAGACATCATCCGGTCCCTTTCATTTGTTCAATGGTTAAATATGTGATCCTACCTCCCTGAAGCGCCTTGATCCTGAGGCCGTGACTCGTGCAGAATGCAAACAAAAATGGTTATCAATCGATACGCACACAAGGAACGGACAATGAAAATGAAGATGCTGGCGCTGGCTCTCTCCACCCTGGCCGCCCAGTCGGCATTCGCCGCTGAAGTGAACGTCTACTCCACCCGTCAGGATGAGCTGATCAAGCCCATCATCCAGCAGTTCGAGAAGGAGACCGGGATCAAGGTCAACGTGGTGTTCGCCAAAGAGGGGTTGAACGAGCGTCTGGAGCGGGAAGGCAAGCTCTCCCCGGCGGATTTGATGCTGACCGTCGACATCAGCCGCCTGACCGACCTGGTGGACAAGGATCTGGTGCAGCCGGTGGACAGCAAGACCCTGCAGGAGAATATCCCCTCCATCTATCGGGATCCGGAGAACCGCTGGTTCGCCCTGACCACCCGGGTGCGCGCCATCTACTCCAGCAAGGAGCGCCTCGGCAAGCTCGCCACCATCAGCTACGAAGATCTGGCCAAGCCTGAATTCAAAGGAAAAATTTGTACCCGCAGCGGCAAGCACGAGTACAATGTGGCGCTGGTTTCCTCCATGATCGCCCATCACGGCATGGCGGATGCCAAAACCTGGCTGGAAGGGGTCAAGGCCAACCTGGCACGCAAGCCGCAGGGCAACGACCGGGATCAGGTCAAGGCGATCAAGGACGGCATCTGCGATGTCTCCCTGGGCAACAGCTACTACCTGGGCGCCATGCTGAAGGATCCGGCGCAGAAGTCCTGGGCCGAGGCGGTCGAGATCAACTTCCCGAACCAGGGGGATCGCGGTGCCCACGTGAACGTGAGCGGCGTGGCCATGACCAAGTACGCCAAGAACAAGGAGGCGGCCCAGAAGCTGATGGAGTTCCTCTCCGGCGACACCGCCCAGCACATGTATGCGGACGTGAATGCCGAGTACCCGGTCAAGGCCGGGGTGGAACCCTCCGCCATGGTCAAGTCCTGGGGCAGTTTCAAGTCTGACTCCCTGCCGGTCAGCGACTATGCCAAGCATCGCAAGGACGCCTTGCAACTGCTTGATGAAGTGAAATTCGACTTGTAATCAGATGGGGCCGATGGCCCCATCAACATCTGTGGACTCATGAAACATTTTGGATGGATTGCCGGCAGCTGGGCCACCGCCCTGCTGCTGGGTTTGCCGGTACTTGCCCTCGTCTTCTCCGCCTTCTCGGCCGACGGGGATCTGTTTGCCCACCTCGCCGATACGGTACTGACCGATTACCTTCGCAACACCTCGGGCCTGGTGCTGGGGGTGGCGGCGCTCAGCCTGTTGTTCGGGGTGCCTACCGCCTGGCTGGTGGCCATGTGCCAGGTGCCGGGGCGCCGCGCCCTGCAGTGGGCGCTGATGCTGCCCATGGCCATGCCCTCCTACATAGTGGCCTACGTCTATACGGATCTGCTCGACTACTCGGGCCCGTTGCAGGCGGGGCTGCGCACCCTGTTTGACTGGCAGAGCCCGGCCGACTACTGGTTCCCGGCCATTCGCTCCCTCGGCGGTGCCGCCTGGGTGCTGGCCCTGGTGCTCTTCCCCTATGTCTATCTGCTGGCGCGCGCCTCCTTCCTGGAGCAGTCGGTCAGCCTCATTCACTCCAGCCGGCTGCTCGGCTGCACCCCCTGGCAGAGCTTTCGCCGTCTCAGCCTGCCGCTGGCCCGCCCCGCCATCATGGTGGGGGTATCCCTGGTGGCGATGGAAACCCTGGCCGACTTCGCCACCGTCCACTTCTTCGCCATCAACACCCTGACCACGGCGGTCTATGACACCTGGCTCGGTTACGGCAGCCTGGCCACCGCCGCCAAGCTCTCCTGCCTGATGCTGCTGGCGGTGGTGCTGCTCATCGCCATTGAGCGCCGCTCCCGCCAGCGCCAGCAGGTGTTCCAGAAATCCATGGGGTTCGAGCAGCCGATGCGCTATCCCCTCAAGGGAGGGCGCCGCGTGCTGGCCGCGATCTGGTGCTGGGGCCTGGTGCTGGCGGGCTTCGTCCTGCCGTTCGCGATCCTGCTGGACTACGGGGTGCGCTATTTCGCGCTGTCGTGGACGCCGGAGTTCGTTCGCTTCGCCGGCAACAGCCTGACGGTCTCGGCGTTGACCGCATTGCTCGCCATGGCCATCGCCCTGCTGCTCGGCTTCTTCCGCCGTCTTGACGGGGGCACCCGCAGCCTGCTGCCCCTGCGCATCGCCGCCATGGGCTACGCCATGCCGGGCACAGTGCTCGCCATCGGGGTGCTGGTACCGCTGACGGCGCTGGACTTTGGCATCAACGATCTGGCCGACTGGCTCGGGATACAGGGGCCGGGTCTGCTCTTGACCGGCACCCTCACCGCCATCGTGTTCGGCTACCTGGTGCGCTTCGTGGCCATCGCCATCGGCTCGGTGGAGAGCAGCATGAACAAGGTTTCCCCCAGTCTCGACATGGCGGCCCGCTCCCTGGGGCAGGGGGCGGGCGGCATGCTGCGGCGTATCCACCTGCCGCTGGTGCGACGCGGCCTCTTTGCCGGCGCCATGCTGGTATTCATCGAATCCATGAAGGAGCTGCCTGCCGCCCTGTTGCTGCGGCCGTTCAACTTCGAGACCCTGGCGACCCACGTCTACCAGTTCGTCTCGGACGAGATGCTGGAGCGGGGAGCGCTCGGCGCCATCGTCATCGTGCTGGTGGGGCTGGTCCCCCTGGTCTGGATCAACCGCAGTCTGGACGGCCCGGGCCACTGAGCGCGTCGTCCCGCCCGGCGTCAACACGCGAGAGGAAAAGTACCTTGTCCTGCCTGAATATCGAGAAGGTCAGCTGCCGCTACAACGGTCGCAATGTGCTGGAACAGCTATCCCTGACGGTGGCCGACAACGAGATCGTCTGCCTGCTGGGGGCGAGCGGCTGTGGCAAGACCACCTTGCTCAAGGCCGTCGCCGGCCTGTTGCCGCTGGCCGAAGGAGAGATCCGTCTCGGCGATATGCTGCTGGACGGAGAGGGTCAGAGCGTGCCGCCGGAGGCGCGCCACATCGGCATGATCTTCCAGGATTACGCCCTCTTCCCCCATCTGACGGTGGCACAGAATGTCGGCTTCGGGCTGATCCGGCTCGATCGCGGCAGCCGCCAGCAGCAGGTGGAAGAGGCGCTGGCGCTGGTCAATCTGCAGGGCCTGGGGGAGCGCTATCCCCATCAGCTCTCCGGCGGCCAGCAGCAGCGGGTGGCCATCGCCCGCGCCCTGGTCTGCAAGCCGAGGCTGATGCTGCTGGACGAGCCCTTCTCCAACATCGACACCCAGGTGCGGATGAAGCTGATCCTCGAGATCCGTACTCTGCTCAAGCAGCAGGGCATAGGGGCCATCTTCGTCAGCCACAGCAAGGAGGAGGCGTTCGCCTTCGCCGACCGGCTGGCGCTGTTTCGGGCCGGTCACATCGAGCAGGCGGGGCAGCCTGAGCAGCTCTATCGCCGCCCACAGAACCGCTTCGTGGCGGAATTTCTCGGCGGGGTCAACTATCTGGCGGCCGAGGTGGTGGACAGCCACTGCGTGAAGACCATCCTGGGCACCATCTGTGGCCAGGAGCCCCATGGCCGTGCGGTCGGGGAGCGGCTGCAACTCATGCTCAGGCCCCAGCAGCTGGTGCTGACGGCGGCGGCTGACGGCGAACTCGAGGTGCGGGAGCAGCACTTCCTGGGTCATCACTGCCGGGTGCTGGTGGATTGTGCCGGCCAGTCGCTGGAGGCCAGCATCGGCGAGCCCCTGGAAGGGAAGAGGGCGCGGGTGACCGTGGCCCCCCATGCCCTGGTGTTGTTTGACCCTTTGCCCTGATGGCGTGATATCGTCGTGAAATCAATGAACTGGGGTTGCACTGGTTTATAATCGCGCCACGCCTTTAGCCAATGTCTTTGGAGAGAGAAATGAAAGCCCAAGCCGGGATCTGCGCAGAGCCGAATCTGCATGCCCTCTATCTGATGTTCAATCGCACCGGCGACGGTGCCGCCCTGGCGGCCCGCCTGGCCAGCCTGCCGGCGCTGTGGGACGCGGTGAGCGCCGACTTCCCCGATGCCGCCTTCAGCGGCCTGGTGGCCGTGGGTGCCGAGGGCTGGGATGCCATCTATCCGGTGGCCCGTCCACCCCAGTTCCGCGGCTTTATGGCGCAGGAGGCCAATGGCAACAAGGCGCCGAACACTCCGTTCGATCTGTTCGTGCAGCTGAGGGCCGACCGGGTCGACGTGCTGCACCACGCCGGTCAGCGGGTGATGGCCCTGCTGGCCGGACTGGTGGTGCTGGCCGAAGAGGTGCGCGGTTTTCGCAACCTCGACTGCCGGGATCTGACCGGCTTCGTCGACGGCACCGAGAACCCGCAGGATGAGCACAGGGCCGAAGTGGCGCTGCTGGACGGCGGCGAGTTCGCCGGCGGCTCCTATCTCCACGTGCAGCGCTGGGTCCACGCCATGAGCGACTGGGAGAAGCTGGCCCTGAAGGAGCAGGAAGACATCATAGGCCGCACCAAGGTGGACAACATCGAATACGAGTCCGCCGACAAGCCGCTCACTTCCCACATCAAGCGGGTCAACCTCAAGACCCCGAAGGGGGAGTCCATGGAGATCCTGCGCCAGAGCATGCCCTGGGGCACCATGAGCGAGCAGGGGCTCTACTTCATCTCCTGCTGCCGCACGCCGCTGCACTTCAACGCCATGCTGGCCAGCATGTACAAGGGGGAGGGCAGTCACTTCGATCACCTGCTGCGCTTCACCCGGGCGGTGACCGGCGCGGCCTTCTTCGCCCCGTCCGTCGACTTCCTGGTGGCCCAGGGCAATTAAGCCTGTCTTACTCGCAGATAACAAAAATCCCGGCCTTGGCCGGGATTTTTCGTTTGGGATGCCGTCTCGACGACGGCCACCCGATCAGGGGGTCTGCTCGAACAGTTCGAGGGCGGAGAGGTAGAGCTCCTCGATGTCGGTGTCGCTGGTCGGCGTGATGAAGATGGTGTCGTCACCGGCGATGGTGCCGAGGATCCCTTCGGCCTTGCCGAGGGAGTCGAGCAGGCGGGCGATGAGCTGGGCTGCCCCCGGGCTGGTGTGGATCACCACCAGGGCGCCGTTGTGGTCGACGTCAAGGACCAGATTCTTGAGGGGACTGGAGGTGGTGGGGACACCCAGCTCCACCGGCAGGCAGTACACCATCTCCATCTTGGCGTTGCGGGTGCGGACGGCGCCGAAGCGACTCAGCATGCGCGAGACCTTGGACTGGTTGATGTTCTCGAAGCCCATCTCTTGCAGGGCAGTCACTATCTCTGCCTGGGAGCCGAACCGCTCCTCTTTCAGCAAGGCTTTAAAGGCCTTGGCCAGTTTTTCTTGCTTGTCGTTATGTTTCATCTTGGACTCACGAATGAGGGGGGTGACCGCCTGTCACGCTCAGGCGGCAGATACGAACAGCGCTGCTATTTTGCATTCATATGCCTCTTTTGGCAAGGAAGCGGCGCTTGTTCTGCATATTGATTCAAATATAGCTTGCATCAATGTATGCCGGCGCTAGAATCAGGACGAAATTTTGAAAACTTATTCAATTGGGCTGTATGGGTATCGAATTAATCGGCGTCGAAAAATCCTGGCACAAGGTGCCGGTACTGCAACAGGTGAGCTTTCGGACCGCTCCCGGCGAGACCTTGGTATTGCTGGGCCCGAGCGGTGCGGGCAAGAGCTCCCTGCTGCGCATGATGAACCTGCTGGACACCCCGGACGCCGGTGTGCTGCGCATCGCGGGCAGTGAATTTTCTTTCCCGTCCAGCCTCTCCGCCGCCGAGTTCAACCGTCAGGCTCAGGCCTTGCGCCGCAAGGTGGGCATGGTGTTCCAGCAGTACAATCTGTGGCCCCACCTCACCGTGATGGAGAACCTGATCGAAGCCCCGGTCAAGGTCCTCGGCATGAGCCGAGAGGCGGCCATCGACAAGGGAGCCTACCTGCTGGCCCAGTTGCAGCTGGCCGACAAGCGCGATGCCTGGCCGGCACGCCTCTCCGGTGGCCAGCAGCAGCGGGTGGCCATCGCCCGTACCCTGATGATGGATCCCCAGGTGCTGCTGTTTGACGAGCCGACGGCGGCCCTGGACCCCGAAATTACCAAAGAGGTGGCGGAGATCATCCGCACCCTGAGCCAGACCGGCATCACCCAGGTGGTGGTGACCCACGAGGTGGAGTTCGCCCGCAAGGTGGCCAGTCAGGTGATCTATCTGGAGAAGGGGCGGATCATCGAATCCGGCACCGCCGCCATCTTCCAGGCCCCGCAAACCAGCCGGTTTGCCGAATTCTTGATGCATTGATATTGAGTCGATAAGGAAGCTGTCATGAAAAAGAGTCTGTTGCTGGTCGCCGCCATGGGCCTGCTGAGCACCTCGGTGCTGGCGAAAGAGATCAAGTTCGCCACCGAGGCCACCTATGCGCCGTTCGAATACCTGGACGACAAGAACGAGTTCCAGGGCTTTGACATCGATCTGGCCCGCGCCGTCTGCGCCCAGGTCAAGCTGGAGTGCAGCTTCCACAACCAGGCCTTCGACAGCCTGATCCCCAGCCTGAAATTCCGTCGCTATGACGCCGCCATCGCCGCCATGGACGTGACGCCGGAGCGGGCCGCCCAGGTCGACTTCTCCGACATCTATTACGAGAACTCCGCCGTCTTCGTCGCCAAGAAGGACGCCTTCAAGGGACCGGAAGATCTGGTGGACAAGACCGTCGGCGTGCAGAACGGCACCTCCCACCAGTCCTATCTGGTGGACAACTGGGTGAGCAAGGGTCTGCTGACCGTGCCCTATGCCAGCTACCAGAGCGCCTTCCTCGACATGATGAACGGCCGCACCGACGGCGTGTTTGCCGATACCGCGGTGGCCGCCGACTGGCTCAAGCAGCACAAGGAGTATGCGGTGGTGGGGACGCCAGTGACCGACGCCAAGTACTTCGGTACCGGCTTCGGCATCGCGGTGGCCAAGGGCAACCAGGAGCTGCTGACCCAGCTGAACAAGGGGCTGGCCGAGATCAAGGCCAACGGCACCTATCAGAAGATCTATGACAAGTACTTCGCGCAGTAAGCCATGCTGAGCCTGTTGTTGGATGCAGCCTGGATGACCCTCGGGCTGGCCCTGGCATCCCTGGTCGGGGGCATGGTGCTGGCGCTGGCGTTCAGCGCTGCCGAGCTCAGCAAGCGCAGCTGGTTGGTGTGGCCCGTGGCCACCCTGACCACCCTGATCCGCGGTCTGCCCGAGCTGCTGGTGGTGCTCTTCATCTACTTCGGCTCGACCCAGGTGCTGTTCCTCATCACCGGGGAGTACGTGGAGTTCAGCCCGTTCGCCTGCGGTGTGCTGGCGCTCTCCCTGCTGTTCGCGAGCTATGCCACCCAGACCCTGCGGGCCGCGCTCAATGCGGTGCCTGCCGGGCAGCGGCTGGCCGCACTGGCGCTCGGCCTGGGCAAGGGGCACACCTTCTTTCGCATCGTGTTGCCCCAGGCCTGGCGCCACGCCCTGCCGGGGCTGGGCAACCAGTGGCTGGTGCTGCTGAAAGACACCGCCCTGGTCTCCCTCATCGGGGTGAACGAGATGATGCGCCAGGCGCAGATGGCGTCGGCCAGCACCTATGAACCCTTCACCTGGTACGCCGCCGCGGCCCTCATCTACCTGGCCATCAGCCTGGTGAGCGAGTTCGGCCTCAAGCAGGCGGCTCGTTACACCCGACGCTACGGAGGCTGAGCATGCAGGACTATCTCATGACCCTGCTGGGGGGATTTGTTATCACCCTGCAACCGACCGTCTTCAGTCAGCTGAGTGACTGCGGGTTCAAGCAGGCTGCTCCTTCTACCCGCCGTTACGGAGGCTGATCATGCAGGATTACCTGATGACCCTGCTGGGGGGACTGGCCATTACCTTGCAGCTCACCGCGTTCAGCCTGCTGCTCGGGGTGTTGCTGGCGATCGGCATGACCTGGGTGCTGGAGCGCCGCATACCGGTGACGACCCAGCTGGTGCAGCTCTGGGTGCTGATCTTCACCGGCACGCCGCTGCTCATCCAGATCTTCCTCATCTACTACGGGCCTGGCCAGTTCGATTGGCTCAAGGCGAGCCCGCTCTGGCCGCTGCTCAAACAGCCCTGGTTCTGCGCCGTGCTGGCGCTCGGCTTCAACACCGCCGCCTACTCCACCCGGCTGTTCAAGGGGGCCCTCGACGCCATCCCCGCCGGCGAGGTGGAGGCCTGTCGGGCGCTCGGCTTCTCGGCCGGCCAGACCCTCTGGATGAAGACCCGCCACGCCGCCCGCCGGCTGGTGCCCGCCTATTCCAACGAGGTGATCCTGGTGCTCAAGGGGAGTTCGCTCGCCAGTACCATCACCATCATGGACATCATGGGGCTGGCCCAGCGCCTCAACGCCCAGACCTATGACACCCTGGCGGTGTTCACCGTGGCCGGGGCCCTCTACCTGACCATGAATGGATTGTTAACAATTGGTTTCCGCTGGTGTGAGCGCAGAGCGCTGGCATTCCAGTCCTGAAGCAGTCTGATTTACCTCTTAATGGTGAGGGAGGCACAGGAAATCTGTGCTTTTCCTCCCATTTATCGCATATTCCTCTCCGCTTTCGTCGCCGCTTGTTCCCTGGCTCACAGAACCCGTGATTACAACTGTTATCAGATTGTTTTTTGGGAGGGGATCCTTTAAGGTGAGGCGCACAATAAGAATCAGCGTTAACCCAACTAGAAACAACCTTAAACCTACGCTTAGACATGGAGTTGATCATGAAAGTTGCCGTTCTGGGTGCCGCCGGTGGCATCGGCCAAGCCCTCGCTCTGCTGTTGAAAAATCGCCTTCCTGCCGGTTCCGAACTGAGCCTGTATGACATCGCACCGGTCACCCCGGGCGTGGCGGCGGACCTGAGCCATATCCCGACTGACGTGAAAGTAAAAGGTTTCTGCGGTGAAGATCCGAGCCCGGCTCTGGTCGGCGCCGATGTCGTGCTGATCTCCGCCGGCGTGGCCCGCAAGCCCGGCATGGATCGTTCCGACCTGTTCAACATCAATGCCGGCATCGTCAAGAATCTGGTGGAGAAGTGTGCCGCCTCCTGCCCGAAAGCGCTGATCGGCATCATCACCAACCCGGTCAACACCACGGTCGCCATCGCCGCCGAAGTGCTGAAGAAGGCCGGTGTCTATGACAAGCGCCGCCTGTTCGGTGTCACCACCCTGGACGTGATCCGTGGCGAGACCTTCGTGGCCGAAGCCAAGGGGCTGAACGTCGACAAGGTGCGTGTCAACGTCATCGGCGGCCACAGTGGCGTGACCATTCTGCCGCTGCTCTCCCAGGTTGAAGGCGCGTCTTTCACTGCTGAAGAAGTCGCCGCCATGACCAAGCGCATCCAGAATGCCGGTACCGAGGTTGTGGAAGCCAAGGCCGGTGGCGGTTCCGCCACCCTCTCCATGGGCCAGGCAGCCTGCCGCTTCGGTCTGTCTCTCATCAAGGGTCTGCAAGGGGAAGCCAACGTCATCGAGTGCGCCTATGTGGAAGGCAACGGCGAGCACGCCACCTTCTTCGCGCAGCCGGTACTGCTCGGCAAGAACGGTGTCGAGTCCGTGCTGGACTACGGCAAGCTGAGCGCCTTCGAGCAAGAGGCGATGGACAGCATGCTGGCCACCCTGAAGGCCGACATCCAGCTGGGTGTCGACTTCGTCAAATAAGTCGCCGCGTCGATCGCAAGGGGAGCCCAGGCTCCCCTTTGTCATTTTCGGGGGTTGGTGTGGCGGGCTAAGGAGATGGTCCCGGCTGCCGATAACAGAGGGCAGCAGGAGATCCCTAATGATGAAACCCAGTATCCTCATCGGCCTCGTCGGTTTGTGCAGCCTCCCCTTGCAGGGGGCCGAGCCGGCATCGGCCGCCATACCAACCCAGACTGCGGCGACCGCGTCTCCCCCGACCACCGTTGCGTCGTCACCTGAACGTTCGACCATTGCCGCGCCTGCCGCATCCGCTGCGGCCTCGACAGCCCCGGCGGCGGCACCCTTGCCCAAGGCGGCAAGCGCAGTCTCAGCGGCGGCGGGGGAACTGCAGGCGGTGCCGCTCTATCGGCAGGACGAGCTGCTCAACTGGATAGAGCAGGGGCGCCATCTGGCCAGGGTGAAGCAGGATCGATGCCAGTTGACTCAGGACATAGAGGCGCGGGCCTCGGTGATGAAGATCCCCGCTTATCAGTTCCTCTGGGGAGACATGCTCGCCTGGGGCGTCTGCATCAAGCCGGACGCCCAGATGGGGGTGCAATACATGTGGGAGGCGGCGAACCAGGGGCTGGCACCCGCACTGGAGCAGCTCGGCCGCTATTACTGGAAGGGCATCCTGGTCCAGAAGGATCTGGTGCGGGCTGAGACCCTGATGCGGGAGGCCGCCAGCCTCGGCTTCCTGCGGGCCCAGATGGAGTGGGTCGAGATGCTGTTGCAGGGCATGGGGAGCCCGCTGGATTACGAGGAGGCCTATCACTGGCTGCACGGCGCCGTCATCGGCGACAAGGCCATCCACCAGAAGGCGGCGAGCCTGCTCAGCCGGCTCGGCAACCGCATGCCCGCCAACGCCATCGCCCGCGCCAAGGCGATGCGCTGATCACTGGCGGCCAGACACCATGAAGAAGGCCCGGACACCTGGGTGTCCGGGCCTTGTCAGCTGTGCGCGGCGGTGAGGCGGGATCAGATCTCCTGATGGGGGCCGAAGATCTCGTAGTGCATGCGGTCGGCAGGCACGCCCAAACCGACCAGTTGACCCTTCACCGCCTTCATAAAGCCAAGGGGGCCGCAGAAATAGTAGTGGGCGTTGGCCGGGATGAGGTCGGTGACCTGCTCCAGCGCCAGGGGGCCGACGAAGTCGTAATCCTCACCCTGGACATCCTGCTCTCCCGGCTCTCGATACCAGGTGCGGCTCTGCAATCTGGGGTGCTGCCGGCTTTTCTCCCGGATCTCCTCTCTGAACGCGTGCTGGGCACCGCGCTCGCAGGCGTGCAGCCAGCGGATCTCGGTATCCTGGCCGCTCGCCAGCAAGTGGTTGAGCATGCTCAGCACGGGGGTGAGTCCCACCCCGGCGGAGAGCAGCACCACTGGGGTGGCTGTCTCCTCTTGCAGGAAGAAGTCGCCTGCCGGTGGCATCACTGCCACCTCGTCACCGACGTGCAGCTTGTCGTGCAGCAGGTTGGAAGCCTGACCCTGGGGCTCGCGCTTGACGCTGATGCGGTAGTCGCGGCCATTGGGCGCATCGGAGAGAGAGTACTGGCGGATCTCCTGGTGTTCGAGCTCGGGATGAACCAGCTTGATGCTGAGATATTGACCCGGCTTGAAGCGCAGCACGGGCTTGCCGTCGACGGGGGCCAGCACGAAGGAGGTGACGAGTTCGCTCTCCTGGCGCTTCTCCCTGATGATGAAGGAACGGGTACCCTGCCAGCCCCCCTCCTGGCTTGCCTGCTCCCGGTAGAGCTCGCCCTCCCGGCCGATGAAGATGTCGGCCAGCACGCCATATGCCTTGCCCCAGGCCGCCAGCACCTCCTCTGTCACCGCATTACCACCCATTTCTTTGAGCGTGGCCAAGAGATGACTACCTACAATGTGATATTGTTCCGGCTGGATCAGGAAACCCGTGTGCTTGTGGGCGATGCGTTCCACGGCCCCTGCCAGGGCGCCCAGGTTGTCGATGTTCCTGGCATAGGCCGCCACCGCACTGAACAGTGCCAGTGGCTGACCGCCGCTGCGCTGGTGAGCCAGATTGAATACATCCTTCAATTCCGGATGGTGGCTGAATAGGCGCTGGTAGAAGTGCTGGGTGAGGGCTGGCCCCGCCGATTCGAGCAAAGGAATGGTGCTCTTGATGACGGCGATGGTGGCTTGGTCTAACATAGGAGGTCCTTTCTAATTGAACATCTGAAATGTCACTTAATAAGTTGCATCCTAAATGTTTAATTGATCTGGATCAATCATCAATTCTTTGCGCTATGCGCCGCAGGCACTATGAGACTGACTAGCTATACCGATTTTGGATTGAGAGCCCTGCTCTATCTGGCCACCCTGCCGGAGGGCGAACTGTCGAGCGTGGCCAAGGTGTCCGCCCTGTACGACGTCTCCCGCAACCACATGGTGAAGGTGGTAAACCAGCTGGTGAAGCTGGGCTACCTGCAATCCCAGCGCGGCAAGAATGGCGGGATCCGCATGGCCTGCTCCCCCGAGAGCGTAAACATAGGCCAGGTGATCCGGGCGCTGGAAGGCAATCTGGACGGCATAGACTGCGGTTCCCCCGTCTGCCATATCGTCTCTGTCTGCCTGCTCAAGAGCGCGTTGAAGGAGGCGATGAACGCCTTCCTGGCGGTGATGGACGGCTATACGCTGCAAGATCTGCTGGCCAACCGTGACGAGCTGCAGCAGGTGTTCGGCGAGTTGATCCCGACCCTGGTGCTGGAGCCGGATGACGAGAGCGAGTGACACGAAAAGGCTGCCATCGGCAGCCTTTTTTCAATCTTCGTACCCTGAATCGTTACGGTACAGGTGTGGCATGATCCTCGCCATCTTCACCATGTTGTTCTCCACCTCGAGGATCTCGATGGGGTAGCCCGCCAGCCTGACGCTGATGTTGGGCTGGGGGATCTCCTCCAGATACTCCAGGATCACGCCGTTGAGGGTGCGCGGGCCATCGGTGGGGAGGTGCCAGTCCATCTCCTTGTTCAGCTCGCGGATGCTGGCGGAGCCCTCGACCAGGAAGGAGCCGTCCGGCTGGGGGTGGATCTCGTCGCTCGGGGTCGGCGTCATGGAGGTGGTGAAGTCGCCGACTATCTCTTCCAGGATGTCGTCCAGGGTGATCAACCCCTGAATGTCGCCATATTCGTCGACAATCAGCCCGATCCGCTCCTTGTTGCGCTGGAACTTGGCCAGCTGCACATTGAGCGGCGTCCCCTGGGGGATGAAGTAGATGGGGTCTACCTCCCGCAGCAGACTGGACTTGCTGAACTGATCCCGTGCGACCAGCCTCAGGGCGTCGCGTGCGTGCAGGAAGCCAACCACATCGTCGATGTTGTCGCGATAGAGCAGGATCTTGGTGTGGGCGCAGTGGGCCAGCTGGCGCAGGATGATCTTCCAGTCGTCGTTGATGTCGATGGCGGAGATCTCGCTGCGCGGCACCATAATGTTCTCCACCGTCATCTTGTCCAGATCCAGGATGCTGATCAGCATCTCCTGATGGCGCTGGGGAATCAGGCTGCCCGCCTCGTTGACTATGGTGCGCAGCTCCTCGGTGTTGAGGGCGTCATCCTTGCGGTGTTCGAGGCGCAAGAGCCTGAGCAGCAGGTTGGTGATGCTGTTGATGAGCCAGACCAGGGGCGAGAAGGGCACCATCAAACCCTTGAGGACCCAGGAGGCGGGGTAGGCAATGCGCTCGGGGAACATGGCGGCCAGGGTCTTGGGGGTGACCTCCCCGAACACCAGCACCACCAGGGTGAGGCCGAAGGTGGCGATGGCGACGCCGAGATCCCCGAACAGCCGGATGCAGACGATAGTGGCGATGGCGGAAGCCAGGATGTTGACCAGGTTGTTGCCGATGAGAATGAGGCCGAGCAGCCTGTCCGGCCGGGCCAGCAGTTTTTCGACCCGGCGGGCGGCCTTGTGCTTGGTCTGGGCCAGATGCCGTAACTTGTAGCGGTTGAGGGACATCAGACCGGTTTCGGAACTGGAGAAGAAGGCTGACAAGAGGATCAAGATAACGAGCACAATCAGCAATGTACTCGTTGAGATACTGTCCAAGCAGGGCTCCTGTGTCTGTGGTTGAGGGGCGGGCGGGTCGTCAGCTCAGCAGCACTTCCTTGACGAAGCGACTGCCAAAGTAGGCCAGGGTCAGGATGATGCTGCCGACCAGGCTCAGCATGATGACTTTGCGACCCCGCCAGCCACGGGTGTGATGGCCCCACAGCAGCAGGGCGTAGACGCACCAGGCCAGGATCGAGAGGATGGCCTTGTGGGACTTGCCCTGGGCGAACATGTCTTCCAGGAAGAACAGGCCGGAGGCGATGGAGAGGGTCAGCAACAGCAGCCCCGCCGAGATCAGCTGGAACAGGCGCTTCTCCACCGTCATCAGGGGCGGCATGGCAGGCAGATGACTGATTTTTCTCGATTTCAGCTGCCTGTCCAGACAGGCAAGCTGGAGGGCAAACAGGCAGGCTATCATCAGCACCGAATAGGCCAGCAAGGCGAGCCCGATGTGCAGCAACAGCTGAGGATGGGCCTCCAGATGGGTGATGTAGCGCCCGGGAATGAGGGCGCTGGCCGCCAGCAGCAGGGCCGAGAAGCTGTAGACGACGGGCAGCAGGATCCAGCCGTTGAAGCGGCGGGTGACGCAGGTCATGAAGCTGCTGATGATCAGGCTGACCAGGGAGGCCACGTTCAGCATGCTGAGGTTCTGGCCGGAGTGGGTGGCCAGCACCTCGCTGCCCACGGCCACCCCATGGGCGGTCAGGGCAAGGCCGATGCAGGCAAACAGCGACGCTTGCCCGACAGGCTTGGCGCTGAGCAGCAGGTGCAGTGAGGCGATGATGGCCAGCAGGTAAAACGCCAGGGCCAGAACAGAGATCACGATCATAACCAGGTCGTTGTCAAACAAGCTTTAGGGATAAGAGGGGCAGTATACCTTGCACAAGATATGCTCGCCAGTTGTGCCAGGGGCCAACTGCCCACATATAAGTAGAAGCGCTCCATGCGGCGAATAATCGTCCTCCTGCGTTGACTGGGGTATACTGCCCGCCATTTGTTGACCTGCCCGTTCATGGCAGGCTGCCGCAAGCGGCGAGTCATCGTCCCTGCAGTGCGGACTGGGGTATAATGCCCCTCATTTGTTAGCCTGCCCCTTCGAAGGCTGGCTGCCGCCACAAGCGGCGAGTAATCGTCCCCACAGTGCTGACCGGGGTATAATGTCCCCATTGTCACGCCAAGAACCGGAAAGCGTCATGTTTGAGAATTTGACTGAACGACTCTCGCGCACCCTGCGCAACGTCAGCGGCCGCGGTCGCCTGACGGAAGAGAACATCAAGGATACCCTGCGCGAAGTGCGCATGGCGCTGCTCGAGGCGGACGTCGCCCTGCCGGTGGTGCGCGATTTCGTTGCCCGCGTCAAGGAGCGGGCGGTGGGCCAGGAAGTGGCCAAGTCCCTGAGCCCGGGCCAGGCCTTCATCAAGATAGTGCACGGCGAACTGGTCACCGTGATGGGGGAGGCCAACGAGCAGCTCAACCTGGCGGCCCAGCCGCCGGCCATCATCCTGATGGCGGGTCTGCAGGGGGCCGGTAAGACCACCACGGTCGGCAAGCTGGCCAAGCTGCTCAAGGAGCGAAGCAAGAAGAAGGTGCTGGTAGTCAGTGCCGACGTCTATCGTCCGGCGGCCATCAAACAGCTTGAGACCCTGGCCGGCGACATCGGCGTCGACTTCTTCCCGAGCGATGCCAGCCAGAAACCCGTCGCCATCGCCACCGCGGCCATCGATCAGGCGCGCAAAAAGTTCTATGACGTGGTGATCGTCGATACCGCCGGTCGTCTGCACGTCGATGGCGAGATGATGGCGGAGATCCAGGATCTGCATGCCACCATCAAGCCGGTGGAGACCCTGTTCGTGGTGGATGCCATGACGGGTCAGGATGCCGCCAACACCGCCAAGGCGTTCAACGAGGCGCTGCCGCTCACCGGCGTGATCCTCACTAAGGCGGATGGCGATGCCCGCGGTGGTGCCGCCCTGTCGGTGCGCCACATCACCGGCAAGCCGGTCAAGTTCATCGGCATGGGCGAGAAGACAGACGCGCTGGAGCCCTTCCATCCGGATCGCCTCGCCTCCCGCATCCTCGGCATGGGTGACGTGCTGTCGCTCATCGAAGAGGTGGAGCGCAACGTCGACAAGGAGAAGGCGGCCAAGCTGGCCAGCAAGGTCAAGAGCGGCAAGGGCTTCGATCTGGAAGACTTCCGCGAGCAGCTGGCCCAGATGCGCAACATGGGCGGCATGATGGGCATGCTCGACAAGCTGCCAGGCATGTCCGGCCTACCGGACAACATCAAGGATCAGATGGATGACAAACTCACCGTGCGGATGGAGGCCATCATCAGCTCCATGACGCCCAAGGAGCGCGCCCACCCCGATCTGATCAAGGGCTCCCGCAAGCGCCGCATCGCCGCGGGCTCAGGCATGCAGGTGCAGGACGTGAACAAGCTGCTCAAGCAGTTCACCGAGATGCAGCGCATGATGAAGAAGATGTCCGGCAAGGGCGGCATGCGCAAGATGATGGGCCAGATGAAAAACATGCTGCCCCCCGGCTTCGGTGGCGGCCGCGGCCCCTTCTGATCCGACCCGGATCGCTGATCGAGGGTCTGCCCATGGCAGGCCCTTTTCATTGCCGCTCTGCGCAAAAAATGGCTGGCTTGGTTGCAATTATTACGAATCCAAGTAGAATTACGCGGCTTATTTTAAGCTAGGGTCCGCGTGTTTGCGGGCCTTGTTCATTAGATGTTAATGAGGACGATATGGTAACCATTCGTTTACAACGTGGTGGCGCGAAAAAGCGTCCGTTCTACCAGGTAGTAGTTGCTGACAGCCGTAACGCCCGTGACGGTCGTTTCATCGAGCGCGTCGGTTTCTTCAACCCGGTTGCTGCTGGTAACGCTGAAAAGCTGAACCTGGACCTGGCTCGTATCGAGCATTGGGTTGCTACTGGTGCCGCTGTTTCTGACCGCGTTGCCAAGCTGATCAAAGACGCTGCCAAAGCTGCTTAATCAGCCAAACGGTAGGGAGTTAAGGTGGAAAAACCTGTAGTTCTGGGCACCCTGGGCACCGTGTACGGGATCAAGGGCTGGCTTAAAGTGAACTCCTTCACCGATGTTGCCGAAGCGATTTTCGATTACAACCCCTGGCTGATCAATCAGAACGGGGCGTGGCGTGAGATTCGGGTTTCGGCCTGGAAGCGTCACAACAAGGGTCTGATCTGCAAACTCGATGGTATCGATGTGCGCGAGGATGCCCTGGCATTGACCAATGTCGAGATTGGCGTCCCCGCCGATCTGTTGCCCGCGTTGCCCGAAGGGGAGTTCTACTGGCGTGACCTCATCGGTTGCACCGTAGTGACCACCAAGGGATACGACCTGGGCAAGGTGACCGAATTGATGGAAACCGGCTCCAACGATGTGTTGGTGGTTGAGGCCAATGTAAAAGATGCCTTTGGTGCAAAGGAGCGGTTGATTCCGTTCCTGGAAGAGCAGGTGATCAAGAACATTGATCTGACTGCTCGAACAATCGAAGTTGATTGGGATCCTGGTTTCTAGTTTCCCGCGCTGATATGGGTGCCGGAGGTTTCTTATGTGGATTGGGGTGATCAGCCTCTTCCCTGAAATGTTCCGAGCCATTACCGAGCACGGGGTAACGGGTCGGGCCGTCAAGAGTGGCCTGCTGCAGATTGAGTGCTGGAACCCCCGGGACTTTACCCATGACAAACACCGTACGGTCGATGATCGTCCTTATGGTGGTGGGCCCGGCATGTTGATGATGGTTCAGCCGCTGCGTGATGCCATTCATGCAGCCAAGCAAGCGGCGGGAGACGGGGCGAAAGTCATCTATCTCTCCCCTCAGGGACGCAAGCTGACTCAAGCGGGCGTAACCGAGCTGGCGACGAATCAGAAACTGATTCTGGTAGCCGGTCGATACGAAGGTATCGATGAACGCGTGATACAAACCGAAGTCGACGAAGAGTGGTCTATCGGGGATTACGTGTTAAGTGGTGGCGAACTGCCTGCCATGACCCTGATCGATGCGGTTTCGCGTCTGGTCCCGGGGGTTTTGGGCGATCAGGCCAGTGCCGAGCAGGACTCCTTCACGGATGGCCTGCTGGATCATCCCCACTATACTCGGCCGGAGGTGTTGGATGGGCTGACGGTGCCCGAGGCGCTGACAAGCGGCAATCACGAAGTGATTCGGCGCTGGCGTCTCAAGCAATCGCTCGGACGAACCTGGCAGAGAAGGCCGGAACTTATTAACAACCTAGCTCTGACTGACGAGCAAGAATCACTTCTTGCCGAGTATGTCCGCGAAGTGCGTGACAACGTTTAGTAGAGTTTTCAGTTTATCCTAGGTAAGGAAAGACAATGAGCAAGATTATTCAGCAGCTTGAACAAGAGCAACTGCGTACCGACATCCCGGCTTTTGCCCAGGGCGACACCGTACGTGTTCAAGTTCGTGTTAAAGAAGGTGGTAAAGAGCGTCTGCAGGCTTTCGAAGGCATCGTGATTGCCAAGCGTAACCGCGGTCTGCACTCTGCTTTCACCGTTCGCAAGATCTCCAACGGCGAAGGTGTTGAGCGTGTATTCCAGACTCACTCTCCGCTGATCCACAGCGTAGAACTGAAGCGTCGTGGTGATGTTCGCCGCGCCAAACTGTACTACCTGCGCAACCTGTCCGGCAAAGCTGCTCGTATCAAAGAGAAGCTCAACTAATTCGATTCGAATTGGTGTCGGTATGTCGGCGAAAAGCTCGACAGGTAGTGAAAAGGCTCGCCAATGGCGAGCCTTTTTTGTGTCCGCGATTCGGCAGGCCGGCACTCAGCCCGGCTGGCTGACCCTCACCACCGAGTTGTCCCGCCCGAAGGGACCGGGCACATAGTCATCCGCTTCCCAGTCGTTGTCGTAGAAGGTCTCGCCATTCGGTTGCACCAGCTGGTAGCAATACTCGAAATGGGCGGGGCCGTCGGTGGGAAGGTTGAGCGTCGCCTTGAACTCCCCGCTCTTCATCCTTTTCAGTTCGATGGGTTGCCACTGGCTGAATTCACCCAGCAGCAAGACCTGTTCGGCGTCGCCGGCGGCCTCCTTTTCCACTGCAAAGGTCACCTTGACCTCGGGACGGGACTTGAGAAATTGCTTGTTGATCGGCATATGGACTCCTTGTCACTGGCTGCGAAGAAAGCACTTCTGGTCATTTTTATATCACTCTATGACAAGGATGTTGATAACACAGATCAAAGGGGCAGGGCAAAGTGGCGCTGCAGCAACTGGTGGGTGAACGGGATCTTGAGGTAGAACCCCCGTGGCAGGGTCTGGATCGGCTGGCCGTTGCGACCGATGGCGCGGGTCAGGGCCTTGCTGTTGGCCGCCTTGGGGCGCAGTTGCATCACCTGGCCGTGGCGGGCACTGATCTGCTCCACTTCCCCCAGCACTATCATGTCCATCAGCTCCTCCCAGTCCTGACGCAGCAGCTCATCCTCCTCCTCACTCGGGCTCCACAGCAGCGGCATGCCGACCCGGCGTTCACCGACCGGGATATCGCGGCTCCCCTCCACCGGGATCCAGAGCACCCGCGACAGCTTGTTGCGCACGTTCGACTCTTCCCAGCGCTGGCCGCTGATCCCGATGAGGGGGGCCACGCAGACGAAGGTGGTCTCGAGCGGTCGGCCTTGAGGATCGACGGGGATCGTCTTGAGCTCGATGCCGAGATCCGGGAAATCCTGCTCGGGCCGGCTGCCGGCGCTGGCCCCCAGATGCCATTCGATCAATTGCCCCGTCCAGCCCTTGTCACGCCTGAGATCCCGTGGCACCGGGATCCCGGCGGTGGCGGCGAGCTGGGCCAGGGTGAGGCCCGCCATGGCATAGGCGCGGGTCAGCAGCTCCTGTTCTGACTGGGGATTGGCGGGCATGAGGGCTCCTGTGAGAGTGAATGGGTTGGGTATGGTGGATCCTCGAAGGGATCGCTGATTTTATAACCGATCCTTGCCCGGCTATACACAGGGGGGGCAAGATTGCCGGTTATTATCTATCGTAATGATTTTAAAGAGTTTTGGTGTTTTTCTCCAGCCCGGAGAGGAGAAGGATCCCCGCTGAAGCGAGTTGTCCAAGGGTTTGGACGAGCTGTTTCACATAGTTATCCACAGAAATCTTGGATAACTGAGATAAAGTGGTGATGCAGCCCCCCGCATCAGAAATAAATGTGAGAGCCCGCCGATTTTTCTCGCCATTTCGGTGCAGATAATGCGCCATATCTGTGGATAAATAAGCCTTGGTGGATCTTTGAACAGCCGAACTTGTTCACAATTGACGGTGAGGATCCTTGGGCGCAAAAGACATGGATCTTGATCCAGCACTTAAAGTGTAACTTTATGTATTTAAATGAATATTATATTTAGTGGTGAATCGGGTATGATGTGGTGCCGTGAGACACCACAGTATAAAACTACTGTATATACCTGCTTGATCACAGGCTTATGCACAGTCTGGGTGGGCAACTTGGGCAGCTAGAATGTCCAATTTGTTTATAACTTTGCTTGAAAAGCCAAGTTATTCATGAATGGAAGATGACAGTCCCTGTTTGCCGCCACGGGGTGAATGTGGAACAATCTCGTTATAGATTCAGCCTTTATAAGGTGATCACGTGATAGATGGCGACGGATTTCGTCCCAATGTCGGCATCGTGATCTGTAACCGTGACGGACAAGTATTGTGGGCTAAGCGCTATGGGCAGCACTCCTGGCAGTTTCCGCAGGGGGGGGTTGATGATGGTGAATCGCCGGAACAGGCCATGTATCGTGAGCTGTATGAGGAGATAGGCCTCAAGCCGGACGATGTGACCATCTTGGCGACCAGTCGCAACTGGTTGAAATATCGCTTACCCAAACGGCTCGTTCGCTGGGACAGTTCACCGGTCTGTATTGGCCAGAAGCAGAAGTGGTTTTTGTTGCAGCTCGATCCCGGCAAAGAGTCCAGGATCCAGTTTGGCTGCCATGGTCACCCGGAATTTGATGATTGGCGTTGGGTCAGCTTCTGGTACCCGGTGCGTCAGGTCGTCTCCTTCAAGCGGGAGGTTTACCGCCGGGTGATGAAGGAGTTTGCCCCGCTGGCCATGCCAGTGCCCGTGGTGCAGGCTAATCGAAAGGATGGGCGGCGCAACCGCTCGCGCTAAGGAGCACACTAGTTGCTGACGGAACTCAGACGCATCGTGGAAAGCATGGCCGAGGCCAACACCCTCGAACAAGCCCTGCATGCATTGGTGAGCCAGACCCGGCTCGCCATGACGGTGGACTGCTGCTCCGTCTATGTCGCCGAGCCAGAGATGCGCCGCTACCGTCTGGCGGCGACCGATGGCCTGGCCGAGTCGGCTGTGGGCAAGGCGACCCTGCCCTTCGAACAGGGCATCGTCGGTCTGGTGGGTCAGCGTGAAGAGCTGATCAACCTGGCCGATGCCCCGGCCCACCCCAGTTTCAAGTTCCTGCCCGACGTGGCCGAGGAGGCGTTTCGCTCCTTCCTCGGTGCCCCCATCATGCATCAGCGCCAGGTGGTGGGCATTCTGGTGGTGCAGCAGAAAGAGAGTCGGTTGTTCGATGAAGGGGAAGAGTCCTTCATGGTCACCCTGGCGGCCCAGCTGGCGGCTCGCATCGCCCAGGCCCAGGCCAAGGGGTGGTTGCAGAAGACCGACTGGAGCAAGCCCCTGCGCGGCATCGCCGGGGCCAGCGGCATCGCCATCGCCAAGGCCTGGGTGTGGCGCCCGCGCAAGGCGCTCAACACCATCACGCCGCGCAAGGACGAGGACCACGGCAAGCAGCTGGCCCGCCTCGAGCTGGCGGTGGAGGAGGTGCGCCACGATCTGGAGAGCCTAGCGCTGCGCTTTCGCGAGAGTTACAGCCAGGACTCGGTCGCGATCTTCGACATCTATCTGCACCTGCTGGACGACCCTGGCTACATCAAGCCGATCCGCAACAAGGTCAGCAAGGAGCACTGGACCGCGATCTCCGCGGTCAAGCTCATCAGCGATCGCCTGATCGAACAGTTCAAGGGGATGAAGGATCCCTACCTGAGAGAGCGCTCCACCGATGTGAAGGACATCGCCCAGCGGCTCATCAGCCGCCTGGTGCAGGACGAGCCCGAGCAGCTCACCATAGGGGAGCCCGTGGTACTGGTGGCCGACGAGGTGACCGCCACCATACTCGCCGAGATCCCGCGGGAATTCCTGAGCGGGGTGGTGTCGCTCAAGGGGGGGACCAACTCCCACGCCGCCATCCTGGCCCGTGCCATGGGGGTGGCTGCCATCATGGGGGTGGATCTGCCCCTCGGCGACATCGGCGGGCGCACCCTGGTCATCGATGGCTACAGCGGCGATCTCTTCATCGAACCCAACCAGGTGATCCTGACCGAGTACCGACAACTGCTGAGCGAGGAGCGGGCGCTGGATACCCTGGTGCGCAGCGTCGACAACCAGCCCTCCGAGACCGCCGACGGCACGCCTGTGTCCCTGCTGCTCAATGCCGGCCTCAGCGCCGACACCGAGATATCCCTCAACCATCTGGCGGACGGCGTCGGACTCTATCGCACCGAGATCCCCTTCATGCTGCAGGACAGCTTCCCCTCGGAGTGGGAGCAGACGGCGCGCTATCGCGGGATCCTGGAGACCTACCGGGACAGGCCGGTCTGCATGCGCACCCTGGACGTGGGAGGGGACAAGCAGCTGCCCTACTTCCCCATAGTGGAGGAAAATCCCTTCCTTGGCTGGCGGGGGATCCGGCTCACCCTGGATCACCCCGAGCTCTTCCTGGTTCAGCTCAAGGCCATGCTGCGGGCCAGCGAAGGGCTGGACAATCTGGCCATCATGCTGCCGATGATCAGCAGCGTCAGTGAGATCAAGGCCTCCCGCCGGTTGCTGGATCAGGCCTGGCGCGAGGTGTCGGGGGAGGCGGCGAGCCGCGATGCGGTGATCCGCTACCCCAGCCTCGGGGTGATGATTGAAGTCCCCTCCGCCCTCTATATCCTGCCTGAGATGGCGCCTCTCATCGACTTCTGGTCGGTGGGCAGCAACGACCTGACCCAGTACCTGCTGGCGGTGGATCGCAACAATGCCCGGGTCGCCAGCATCTACGACGCCTTCCATCCCGCAGTGATCCGCGCCCTGCAGCTGCTGGTCGATGCCTCTCAGCGCTACCACAAGCCGGTCTCGGTCTGTGGCGAGCTGGCCGGCGATCCGGTCGGCGTGCTGCTGCTGCTGGCCATGGGCTATCGCCGCTTCAGCATGAATACCCACAATATTTCGCGCATCAAGTACGTGCTGCGTCAATCCGACCTCGGGGAGCTGAAGGCGCTGCTGGCCGATGGCCTCAAGCACGACAATCCCCACGTGCTGCGCGGCCTGTTTGCCCGCTACCTGGAAGAACACGGGCTGGGCGGCTTGCTGCGGGCGGGCCACAAGGTCAGGCTGCCAGATTGATATTCAGTCTTGTTCCTGCTGGCGAATGATCGGAGAATGCGGCTTTTCCTATGACTGGGGCCGCTTATGCAGCACGACGGATATTGGATTTTCTCGCAGATTGATCCCGTAGCATTCAGTTTGGGACCACTATCGGTTCGCTGGTATGGTCTCATGTACCTGTTCGGCTTCGCCTTCGCCATGTGGCTGGCGGGCCGTCGCGCCGATGCGCCGAACAGCGGCTGGACCCGCAACGAGGTCTCCGACCTGCTGTTCTACGGCTTCCTCGGGGTCATTCTCGGTGGCCGCATCGGCTACGTGCTGTTCTACAATTTCGATCTCTTCCTCGCCGACCCGACCTACCTGTTCAAGATCTGGACCGGGGGCATGTCGTTCCACGGTGGTCTCATCGGGGTCATCACCGCCATGATCTGGTTTGCCCACAAGACCCAGCGCCACTTCTTCACCGTGGCCGACTTCGTGGCGCCGCTCATCCCCTTTGGCCTCGGCGTCGGTCGCATCGGCAACTTCATGAATGGCGAGCTGTGGGGGCGGGTCACCGATGTGCCCTGGGCCATCATCTTCCCGGAGGCGGGCCCCGAGCCGCGCCATCCGTCCCAGCTCTACCAGTTCGCCCTGGAAGGGGTGGTGCTCTTCATCATCTTGAACCTGTTCTGGCGCAAGCATCCACCCCGCGGCGCCATCTCCGGCCTGTTCCTGCTGTTCTACGGCCTGTTCCGCTTCCTGGTGGAGTTCGTCCGTCAGCCGGACAGCCAGCTGGGCCTCTACTTCAACGAGATCAGCATGGGTCAGATCCTCTCCACCCCGATGATAGTGGCGGGTGCGCTCATGGTCTGGGCCGCCTATAAACAGCCCCGTCTGTTCGGCAATGCGCCCAAGGAGGTCAAGTAATGCGTGCCTATCTCGATCTGATGCAGAAAATTCTGGACGAAGGGGCAGTCAAATCCGATCGCACCGGTACCGGTACCCTCTCCCTGTTCGGCCATCAGATGCGCTTCAATCTGGCGGAAGGATTCCCGCTGGTGACTACCAAGAAGTGTCACCTGCGCTCCATCATTCACGAGCTGCTCTGGTTCCTGAACGGTGACACCAATATCGCCTATCTGAAAGAGAACGGCGTCAGCATCTGGGACGAGTGGGCTGACGAGCACGGCGATCTGGGGCCCGTCTACGGTGCCCAGTGGCGTTCCTGGCCGACCGCGGACGGTGGCGTGGTGGATCAGATCCAGAAGGCGGTGGACGACATCAGGCAAAACCCGGATTCTCGCCGCATCATCGTCTCCGCCTGGAACGTGGGCGAGTTGGACAAGATGGCGCTCGCCCCCTGCCACGCCTTCTTCCAGTTCTACGTGGCGGACGGCAAGCTCTCCTGCCAGCTCTACCAGCGCAGTTGTGATGTCTTCCTCGGCCTGCCGTTCAACATCGCGAGCTACGCCCTGCTGACCCACATGATGGCCCAGCAGTGTGACCTCGAGGTGGGGGACTTCGTCTGGACCGGGGGCGACGTGCATCTCTATGCCAACCACATGGAGCAGACGGCGCTGCAGCTCAGCCGTGAGCCGCGGCCCTTGCCGCAGCTGGTGATCAAGCGCAAGCCGGACTCCATCTTCGACTACAGGTTCGAGGACTTCGAGATCCAGGGCTATGATCCCCATCCCGGCATCAAGGCCCCCGTCGCCATCTGAGGGGCCCCTTGCCCCCGGAGACGGACAGTGAAGACGGTTCGACACTCCTGTTCCATTGGCGCCTGCGGGCGCCTTTTTCATGCCTAATGTGAATTATTATGCAGTTTTTGGCGTGAGGAACTGGGGGGGAAGGGGAGGGGAAAACGGTGCTTATAGCAGACACAATCCATTTTGCCTTCGGTTTTCTCGTTGTTACTGGCTGTTAGAAACGATTTTTCATTGAACTACTCGACCCCTAGACTGAAAAGATGCAATTTTACGGGTAGTTAGACATGAGCGATGTATTCAAGCGTTTTCTCAAACTGGAGTCCGCTTCCGGAATAATTCTGATCCTGGCCGCCTTGTTGGCCATGGGCCTGGCGAACTCGGCCCTGGCGCAGCACTATCAGAGCTTCCTCAATACCGAGGTGCAGGTTCGCATCGCGGCTCTCGACATCAACAAGCCGCTGCTGCTCTGGATCAACGACGGCTTCATGGCGATCTTCTTCCTGCTGGTCGGCCTCGAAGTGAAGCGCGAGATGCTGGAGGGGGCGCTCTCCTCCCGGGTGCAGGCCACCTTCCCGGCCATTGCCGCCGTGGGCGGCATGCTGGCCCCCGCGCTCATCTACAGCCTCTTCAACTACGGGGACGAGGCCACCCGGGCTGGCTGGGCCATCCCGGCCGCGACCGACATCGCCTTCGCCCTCGGGGTGATGGCATTGCTGGGCAAGCGGGTACCGACCAGCCTCAAGGTCTTCCTGCTGGCCTTGGCCATCATGGATGACCTGGGGGTCATCATCATCATCGCCTTGTTCTATACCCAGCAGTTGTCGCTGACCGCGCTGGCGATAGGCGTGGTGGCCACCTTGACCCTGCTGTGGATGAACCGCCGTGGTGAGGACAGAATTGGCCTCTACATGCTGGTGGGGCTGGTGCTCTGGGTCGCGGTGCTCAAGTCCGGCGTCCACGCGACCCTGGCCGGTGTGGTGGTGGGCTTTATGATCCCGCTGAACGGCAAGCGCTATGCGTCACCGCTCAAGCATCTGGAGCATGTGCTGCACCCCTGGAGCGCCTTCCTGATCCTGCCGCTGTTCGCCTTTGCGAATGCGGGAGTCTCTCTGGAGGGGATCTATCTCTCGGCCCTGCTCAACCCGCTTCCCATGGGCATCATACTGGGCCTCTTCGTCGGCAAGCCGCTCGGGATCTTCACCATCAGCTGGCTGGCGGTGAAAACCGGTGTCGCCCAGCTGCCGCAAGGAGTGAACTTCAGACAAATCTTTGCCGTCAGCATCCTGTGTGGCATCGGCTTCACCATGTCGATGTTCATCGCGTCGCTGGCGTTCGAGCATGGCGGACTGGACTACGGCAACTACTCGCGCCTCGGGATCCTGGCGGGGTCCACCCTGGCGGCCGTGACCGGTTATATCGCCCTGCGGATGGCGCTGCCCAATCGGGAGGCGAATCAAAGTACGGAGGGGTTATGAAACGACTCGGATGGTTAGTCATGCTGGCGAGTCCTGTGGTCTGGGGAAACGGGCTGGCCGATTGCCAGCAGGATGCGGCCTCGGCCGGTTGTTCGGCCTATCTCAACGGGGTGGTCGACAGCGCCCTGATGCTGGGGGACAAGCAGGCCAAGGCCCGGTTTGGCGAGACCTTCGCCGAGCGGGCCCTGAGCAGCCGGGCCGGCGAGCGGGTCAAGCAGTCCAACAGGCGCTACTGCTCCGAGCGGATGCCGGATCCCGTTCGTCTCAAGGCCCATCTGCAGGCGCAGTTCGACGCGAACAAGGTTGACTCGATCAGCGACATGTATGACATTCTGGCGGTTGAACTCAGCTGCTACCGGAGCCCGCGCAGCGCGGGAACCCCATCGGATGTCACACCTTAACTACAACCACCTCTACTATTTTTGGATGACGCAGAAGAAGGGCTCCGTCACGCAGGCGGCGGAAGCCCTCTTCCTGACCCCCCAGACCGTCACCGGCCAGATAAAGCTGCTCGAGCAGCGCCTCGGCGGCAAGTTGTTGATCAGAAAAGGGAGATCTCTCGAAGCCACCGAGCTTGGCCAGCTGGTGTTCCGCTATGCCGACAAGATGTTCAGCCTCTCCTACGAGATGCTGGATATCGTCAACTACCGCAAGGAGAGCCAGGTCCTGTTCGACGTCGGCATCGCCGATGCGCTCTCCAAGCGCCTCGCCAGCCGGGTGCTGCTCTCCGTCATCCCGAACGACGGCTCCATCCACCTGCGTTGCTTCGAGTCGACCCACGAGCTGTTGCTGGAGCAGTTGAGCGAGCACAAGCTCGACATGATCCTCTCCGACTGCCCGGTGGACTCCAGCCAGCATGCCGGGCTGCTCTCCAAGCGGCTCGGAGGCTGTGGCGTCAGCTTCTTCTGCAAGGCGCCGCTGCCTGAAAAGCCTTTTCCCGCCTGTCTGGAGGAGCGCAAGCTGCTCATTCCCGGTCGCCGTACCGCCATGGGTCGCCAGTTGACCCAATGGTTCGAGCAACAGGGCATCTCTCCCAGCATCCTGGGGGAATTCGACGATGCGGCCCTGATGAAGGCGTTCGGCTTCTTCAATCAGGGCATCTTCATGGCACCGACCATCTACCGGGAGGAGATCCTGGAGGGGGAGGAGGTGATGCTGCTGGGAGAGACCCAGGATCTGATGGAGGAGTACTACGTCATCTTCGCCGAGCGGATGATCCAGCATCCGGCGGTGAAACGGGTGTGCGAGAGTGACTTCTCCTTCCTCTTTGCCGGGCAGGAGGATTTCACCGCCATTCAACCGGCGAGCCTGTCTTTTTAAATCGTCGAGGTCGGGGTTATGATGGCTGTCTTGCAGGAGAGGGGATGAGATGCAGTTGGAAGAGATGGAGGCGAATGCCGGGCGTGCCGTCACCCTGCTCAAGGCGCTGGCCAACGAGCGGCGACTGTTCATTCTGTGTCAGTTGCTGGAGCGGGAGTTGTCGGTGGGGGAACTCAATGAGCGGCTGGGACTGAGTCAGTCGGCCCTGTCACAACATCTGGCCGTGTTGAGGCGCGATGAGCTGGTGGCGACGAGAAAGGAGGCCCAGACAGTCTACTATTCTCTGCGCAGCCTTGAGGTACGCGAGATGATCGGATTGTTGCACAGGCTGTATTGCAGCGAACCCAAATAAAAAACCGGCACTAAGGCCGGTTTTTTCAGCTTTCATCAGCGGATGCTGATTAAGCCATGGCTTTGATCTGGGCAGACAGGCGGCTCTTGTGACGAGCAGCTTTGTTCTTGTGGATCAGGCCTTTGGTCGCCATACGATCCATGATCGGCTGAGCAACAGCGAAAGCGGCAGTGGCAGCAGCCTTGTCGCCAGAGGCGATGGCAGCGATCACTTTCTTCAGGTAGGTACGGGTCATGGAACGACGGCTGGCGTTGTGCTGACGACGTTTCTCTGACTGAAGAGCACGCTTCTTAGCAGATTTGATGTTAGCCAAGGTAAAACTCCTAAAACTGTCTTAGCGAGTGTATTGAAAAGGCCCGGAAATATGCCTTCCCAACCACATATTGTCAAATGATTTGTGCAAATAAACACCGCCCCCCGGTGGTGTGTCAGATGGGAGACGGTTAAACTGTCGGCCGATTCTAACAGCATTCTTTTCTTTCCGACAGTTCCAGAGGCCTCGTCTTGAGTAAGAAATTGATCAAATCCGGCATGATAGTGTCCGGAATGACGCTGGCATCCCGTGTGATGGGCTTGGTGCGCGATGTGGTCATCGCGAATCTGCTCGGTGCCGGGGTGGCCGCAGACGTCTTCTTCTTCGCCAATCGCATTCCCAACTTCTTGCGCCGCCTGTTTGCCGAAGGGGCGTTCAACCAGGCCTTCGTCCCCGTGATGACGGAGTACAAGAAAAACGGTGACGAGCAGGCGCTGCGCGATCTGCTGGCCGCGGTGGCAGGTACCCTCGGCGGTATCGTCACCGTAGTGACCCTGCTCGGGGTGCTGGGTTCAGGCGTCCTGACGGCTCTGTTCGGCTGGGGCTGGTTCTGGGACTGGCTGCACGGTGGCCCGGCGGCGGAGAAGTTCGAGTTGGCCAGCCTGATGCTCAAGATCACCTTCCCCTATCTCTGGTTCATCACCTTTACCGCCATGGCGGGAGCCATCCTCAATACCTTCGGGCGCTTCGCGGTTTCGTCGTTCACGCCGGTGTTTCTCAACGTCACCATGATAGGGGCGGCATGGTGGATAGCGCCGTTGCTGGATCGCCCCGAGATCTCGCTGGCCATCGGTGTCTTCCTCGGCGGCTTGGTGCAGTTCCTGTTCCAGTACCCCTTCCTGCGCCAGCTCAACATGCTGGTCTGGCCCAAGTGGGGTTGGCACCATCCCGGGGTGGTGAAGATCCGCACCCTGATGATCCCCGCCCTGTTCGGTGTCTCGGTCAGCCAGATCAACCTGTTGATCAACACCATGCTGGCCTCCTTCCTGGCCACAGGTGCCATCAGCTACCTCTATTACTCGGACAGGCTGCTGGAGTTTCCCCTCGGCCTCTTTGCCGTGGCCATCAGCACCGTGATCCTGCCGGCCCTGGCCCGCAAGCATGTGGACGCGGATCCGGCGGATTTCTCCCGCACCATGGACTGGGGGGTGCGCATGGTGATGCTGCTGGGCCTGCCCGCCATGGTGGGGATCGCCGTGCTGCGCGAGCCCATACTGCGAGTGCTCTTCATGCGCGGCGAATTCGGCCTGCACGAGGTGAGCATGTCGAGCGCCAGCTTGCTGGCGTCCACCACAGGCCTGCTCTCCCTGATGCTGATCAAGGTGCTGGCACCGGGCTACTACGCCCGTCAGGACACCAAGACCCCGGTGCGCATCGGCATCATGGCCATGGTAGCCAACATGGTGTGCAACCTCCTCTTCATATATCCCCTGGGCTACGTGGGGCTGGCGCTGGCGACCGCCTGCTCCGGCACCCTGAACGCGGCCCTGCTGTTCAAGGGGCTCTATCAGCAGAACGTCTATCGCCCCTCCCGCAACACCGGGGTGTTCTGCCTCAAGCTGCTGGCCGCCACTGTGCTGATGGGGGGGCTGCTCGCCTATTTGTCGCCGGATCTCGCCCAGTGGGGCGCCTGGAGCATGGGCAAGGCCAGCCTGGAGTTGACCCTGCTGCTCTGCCTTGGCGGGACGCTTTACGGGATAGTCCTGCTGGCGCTGGGCATCCGGCCAAGACACCTGAAATCAGATCGCCAATAGGGAGCAACCCCGTCTCCATGGCGTCGGATAGCTGAAATCGGGTCAACGGCAGGGCTGACCCTGATTGCTGCCTGATATATAATCCGCCGATTTCCATGGCAGCAACGCACAAGGCACTGATGGAGCTCATTCGCGGCATTCACAATATCAAGCCCCGTCACCGGGGCTGTGTATTGACCATAGGCAACTTCGATGGGGTTCATCAGGGACACCATGCGGTGTTGGCCCGCTTGCAGGAGAAGGCCGCGCAGCTCGGCCTGCCGGCCTGCGTCATGCTGTTCGAGCCCCAGCCGCTGGAGTTGTTTGCCGGTGCCGCCGCGCCCGCCCGCCTCAGCCGCTGGCGGGAGAAGTACGAAGCCCTCAAGACCATGCAGATCGACCGCATGCTCTGCGTGCGCTTCACCCACCGTTTCGCCGAACAGGCGGCCAGCACCTTCATCGAGCAGCTGCTGGTGGAGAAGCTCGGGGTGCATTACCTGGTGGTGGGCGACGATTTTCGCTTCGGCAAGGGGCGGGAAGGGGACTTCCACCTGCTGGAAGAGGCGGGGCGACGCTTCGGGTTCGAGGTGATCAGCACCCAGAGCTTCCAGCTTTCCCGTCAGCGGGTCAGCAGCACCCTGGTGCGCGAGGCCCTCAGGGCCGGGCGCATGGCGGAGGTGGAGCTGATGCTCGGTCGCCCCTATGCCATCAGCGGTCGGGTGGCCCACGGCGACAAGCTGGGGCGCACCATAGGTTTTCCCACCGCCAATCTGGCCCTCAAACGCCAGGTTGTCCCGGTCGGTGGCGTGTTTGCGGTGGAAGTGATATGTTCCGGCAAGACCTTCCCCGGTGTCGCCAATGTGGGTGTACGGCCGACCTTGAGCGGTACACAAGCCAGATTGGAAGTACATCTATTTGATTTTTCTGGTGATCTATATGGTCAGCAGGTCAAGGTGCTGCTTCGCCACAAGCTGCGCGAAGAGCAGAAGTTTGACTCTTTCTCCGCCTTGAAAGAGCAGATCGAACGAGATGCCCTGGCGGCCCGAGCCTGGTTCGGGCTGCCACAATTTCATTTACCCAGCACTCTTTTAGAAAAGAAGGGAACCCAGGACTGATGAGCGACTATAAACACACCCTGAATCTGCCGGAAACCGAGTTTCCGATGCGTGGCGATCTGGCCAAGCGCGAACCCAACATGCTGAAACGTTGGTACGATCAGGATCTTTACGGCGCCATTCGCCGCGCCAAAGCGGGCAAGCCTTCTTTCATTCTGCACGATGGCCCCCCCTATGCGAACGGCAGCATTCACATCGGTCACTCGGTCAACAAGATCCTCAAAGATATCATCATCAAGTCCAAGGGCCTCTCCGGCTTTGATTCCCCCTATGTGCCGGGCTGGGATTGCCACGGTCTGCCCATCGAGCTGAAAGTGGAAGGCATGGTCGGCAAGCCGGGGGAGAAGGTTTCCGCCGCCGAGTTCCGCGCCGAGTGCCGCAAATACGCCAAGACCCAGATCGAAGCGCAGAAGACCGACTTCATCCGTCTGGGCGTGCTGGGTGACTGGGAACACCCCTACCTGACCATGGATTTCGGCACTGAAGCCAACATCATCCGCTCCATGGCGAAGATCGTGGCCAACGGCCACCTGCACAAGGGCTCAAAGCCGGTGCACTGGTGTACCGACTGCGGCTCCGCGCTTGCTGAGGCCGAAGTGGAGTACTACGACAAGAACTCCCCCTCCATCGACGTGCGCTTCAAGGCCGTCGACGAGGCTGCCGTCGCCGCCAAGTTTGACTGCGCCGAAGGCCACACCGGCAAGGGCGTGATCTCTGCCGTGATCTGGACCACCACCCCCTGGACCCTGCCGGCCAACCGCGCCATCGCCATGCACGCCGATCTGGACTACGCCCTGGTGCAGGTGGAGGGCGAGCATCCCGAGCGCCTGATCCTGGCCGCCGAGCTGGTCAAGGACGTGATGGACAGGGCCGGCATCGAGAAGTTCCACAACCTGGGCTACGCCAAGGGCGCGGCGCTCGAGCTGCTGCGCTTCAACCACCCCTTCTACAGCTTCGATGTGCCTGTGGTGCTGGGTGATCACGTTACCCTGGACGCCGGTACCGGCGCCGTCCACACCGCTCCTGGCCATGGTCAGGAAGACTTCGTGGTCGGTCAGAAGTACGGTCTGGAAGTGGCCAACCCGGTTGGCAGCAACGGCGTCTATCTGCCGGATACCGAACTGTTTGCCGGCCAGCACGTGTTCAAGGCCAATGCGGCCGTGGTCGAGGTGCTGACCGAGCGTGGCGCCCTGTTGCATCACAAGGTGTTCAACCACTCCTACCCGCACTGCTGGCGTCACAAGACCCCGATCATCTTCCGCGCCACCCCCCAGTGGTTCATCAGCATGGAGCAGAAGGGTCTTCGGCAGCGCGCCCTGGAAGAGATCGAGCGCATCGAGAAAGAGGGCATTGCCCAGCACGGCCAGAGCGGCTGGGTGCCGGCCTGGGGCAAGAACCGCATTCAGGCCATGGTCGAGAACCGTCCTGACTGGTGTATCTCCCGTCAGCGTACCTGGGGCGTGCCCATCTCCCTGTTCGTCCACAAGGATACCCAGGCGCTGCACCCGGATTCCGTGCGCCTGATGGAAGAGGTGGCCAAGCGGGTCGAACAGTCCGGCATCCAGGCCTGGTGGGATCTGGACAAGGCCGAGCTGCTGGGCGCGGACGCCGACAACTACGAGAAGGTGCCCGATACCCTGGACGTCTGGTTTGACTCCGGCTCTACCCACGCCTCCGTGGTCGACGCCCGTCCCGAGTTCAACGGCAAGCCGGCCGACATGTATCTGGAAGGCTCTGACCAGCACCGCGGCTGGTTCATGTCCTCCCTGATGATCGGCGTCGCCATGAAGGACAAGGCCCCCTACAACCAGGTGCTGACTCACGGCTTCACCGTGGACGGTCAGGGCCGCAAGATGTCCAAGTCCATCGGCAACGTGGTGAGCCCGCAGGACGTGATGAACAAGCTGGGTGCCGACATCCTGCGTCTGTGGGTCGCCAGCACCGACTACACCGGCGAGATGACCGTCTCCGACGAGATCCTCAAGCGCTCCGCCGACGCCTATCGCCGTATCCGCAACACCGCCCGCTTCCTGCTGGCCAACCTGAACGGCTTCAATCCGGCGACCGACATGGTGGCACCGGCCGACATGGTGGTGGTGGATCGCTGGGCTGTGGGCCGTGCCAAGGCGGTACAGGCCGAGATCGTGGCTGCGTTCGACGAGTACAACTTCCACGGCGTGACCCAGAAGCTGATGCAGTTCTGCTCCATCGAGATGGGTTCCTTCTATCTGGATGTCATCAAGGACCGTCAGTACACCGCCAAGGCTGACAGCCTGGCACGTCGCTCCTGCCAGACCGCCCTCTATCACATCGCCGAAGCCATGGTGCGCTGGATGGCGCCCATCATGAGCTTCACCGCCGACGAAATCTGGGCTCTGCTGCCAGGTGAGCGCACCGAGTTCGTGTTCACCGAGGAGTGGTACGACGGCCTGTTCGGGCTGGAAGCGGGCGAAGTGCTGAACGACGAGTTCTGGGCCGAGATCCTCACCGTGCGCGGTGAAGTGAACAAGGCGCTGGAAGTGGCCCGTGGCGAGAAGCGCATCGGCGGTTCCCTGCAGGCCGAGCTGACTCTGTTCGCCAAGCCGGAGCTGGCTGCGCGTCTGAACGCCCTGGCCGATGAGCTGCGCTTCGTGCTGCTCACCTCCAAGGCCAAGGTGGTCAGCGTCGATGCCGCACCGGCTGAGGCCGTGGCAACCGAGCGCGACGACCTGTGGCTGAGCGTGGCCCAGTCTGCCGCCGCCAAGTGCGACCGCTGCTGGCACCATGTGGAAGACGTGGGCACCATCGCGGGCCACGAAGAGATCTGTGGCCGCTGCGTCACCAACGTCGAGGGTGACGGCGAAACGCGTCAATTTGCCTGATGAACATGACTCAACATAAAAGCGGCCTGCGTTGGCTGTGGCTGGCGGTGCTGGCCTTCGTACTGGACCAGGCGAGCAAGCTCGCCGTGGTCAAGCTGCTGCCGTTTGGCTACCCGGGGGTGGAGATCACCCCCTTCTTCAACCTGGTCCACGTCTACAACAAGGGAGCGGCTTTCAGCTTCCTGGCGGATCAGGGGGGCTGGCAGCGCTGGTTCTTCGCTGTGCTGGCGTTCGCCATCTGCGGCTTGCTGACCCACTGGCTGCGCAAGCAGTCGGTGACCCAGCGCTGGAGCGGCATCGCCTACAGCCTGATCATCGGCGGGGCGCTCGGCAACGTGTTTGACCGGCTGGTGCTGGGCCATGTGGTCGACTTCCTCGACTTCTACTGGCAGCGCGCCCACTGGCCGGCGTTCAATCTGGCCGACAGCTTCATCTTCATCGGTGCTGCCATGATCGTGCTGGACGGCTTGCGTGGCGAGAAAAAACAGGACGCGAACTCATGAGCCAGCTGATTGCTGCGGACAGCAGCGTACTGTTCCATTTCGCCATCAAGCTGGAAGACGGCTCGGTGGCCGACAGCACGGCGCTGCACGGCAAGCCGGCCCGTCTGCGGATGGGCGACGGCAGCCTGACGCCGAGCTTCGAGCAATGCCTGCTGGGGCTGCGCGCAGGGGAGTGCAAGAGCTTCACCCTGGTGCCGGAAGAGGCCTTCGGCCTCTCCAACCCCGACAACATCTACCATCTCGACCGCGCCAAGTTCGGTGCCGATGTAGAGCCCAAGGTAGGTACCATCATACTGTTCGACCAGCCCAACGGCAGCGAGCTGCCCGGGATCATCCGGGCGGTGGAAGGGATGTCGGTCACGGTCGATTTCAACCACCCCCTGGCCGGTCACACCGTCACCTTCGAGGTGGAGATCCTGGGGGTTGATGACGAGGAGAAGGTTCACTGATGGATATTCTGCTGGCTAACCCCCGTGGCTTCTGCGCCGGTGTCGACCGGGCCATCAGCATCGTCGAGAGCGCGCTGGAGAAGTTCGGAGCCCCCATCTATGTCCGCCACGAGGTGGTGCACAACCGCTACGTGGTGAACAAGCTCAAGGAGGCGGGCGCCGTCTTCGTCGAGGAGCTGGACGAGGTGCCGGACGACAGCATCGTCATCTTCTCCGCCCACGGCGTGGCCAAGACGGTGCGCGAGATGGCCAAGTCCCGCGCCCTCAAGGTGTTCGATGCGACCTGTCCGCTGGTGACCAAGGTGCACATGGAGGTCCATCGCGCCAGTCGCAAGGGCTCCGAGGCCGTGCTCATCGGCCATGCCGGCCACCCCGAGGTGATCGGCACCATGGGCCAGTACGAAAATCCCGAGGGGGGCATATATCTGGTGGAGACGCCGGAGGATGTGGCGAAACTCCGGGTGAAGAATCCGGACGATCTCTGCTTCGTCACCCAGACCACCCTCAGCGTGGATGAGACTTCTGACGTCATCGATGCGCTGCGCCAGCACTTCCCGAAGATCCAGGGGCCGCGCAAGGACGACATCTGCTACGCCACCCAGAACCGTCAGGACGCGGTGCGGGAGATGGCCGGGCTGGTGGATGCCATGCTGGTGGTGGGGTCGCGCAACTCCTCCAACTCCAATCGCCTGCGGGAGCTGGCCGAGAAGGTGGGGGCTCGTGCCTACCTCATCGATGATGCCTCCATGATTGAGCCGGGTTGGCTGGATGGTGTGGAGCGCATCGGTGTGACCGCCGGCGCCTCCGCCCCCGACATTCTGGTGCAGAACGTCATCGCCCGCCTGCGCGAGCTGGGGGGCAATATAGTGACCGAGCACCCCGGTCGCGAGGAGAACGTGGTGTTCGAGGTTCCCGCCGAACTGCGGATCCTGTAATAACGACGATGCCGACTAATGTCGGCATCGTGCTTTTTGTCCCCGCATTACCTACTTCCAGCACTCTGCTGGTGTCTTCTCATCGGTCTTGTCGATATACATATTGGCGCAACCAGTGTCGCCGCTCTGGGCTCCTTTGGCCTGCGCTATCAGTTTGTAGGTTACAGTGTTAGTTGATGCCGAAACAACGTCAAAACTGTAGTAGGCGCTGGAGGGACTGCCAAGGTCCGCAGGGTTGGTACTGTAGGCTGCGCTGGTGATGCGGTATTCTTCCTGCTTTAGCTGCATAGTCAGCAGTCCCTTGATGGCCTCGGCTCTACGCGATTTGCGCAAAGCATCCATAAAGCTGGGGTAGGCCACGGCGGCGATGATGGCCACGATGGCGACCACGACCATCAGTTCAATCAGCGTAATTCCTCTTGCGAAGCGTAGTGGCATCGGCATGGTTCCATTAGTGAGTTGAGACTATCATAGGATAGTACTCGCCGGCCCGAGAACGGGCTATAGACAGGAGTCTGGGCAAACATGGAAATGCGGATCAGGCCGGTGTCCGGCTTTACCCTGATAGAGCTGATACTAGCCTTGGCACTGGTGGCGATTCTGGTTGCCGTCGCGCTCCCCAGTTATCGTTCGCTGCGCCAGGAGCAGATGGTCAGGGCCGCCACCCAGGCGCTTTATACCGACATGATGCTGCTCAAGTCCGAGGCCATAAAACGCGGCGGCCCCTTGACGCTCAAACTCTTCAACGCCGGTCAGTCGAACTGGTGTTATCGAATCGCGATAGACGCTACCTGCAGCAGTTGTGCCGACCATTGCTCCAGTATCGAGGGCCGCAAAGGCGCCGATGCAAACGAGTTTGGCGGCGTGGTGATCGATGCGTCGAACCAATACAAGAGTGGCTCCACTGCCAGCATCACCTTCACGCCACGCCGGGGCACTTTCTTCGGGGGGCAACTTACCCTATCCAATGGTTCCAGCACTGCTTACAAGGTTGTCATCGCGAGCTATGGTCGGATAAAGACTAGCCCCTGTACCAATGGGATTTCATCATGTTGAAAACCAGTCATGTCAAGGGGTTCAGTCTAGTGGAGCTGATGGTGGCGATGGTGGCGGGTCTGCTGCTAGTGGCTGCGGTGACGACGCTGTTTGCGACGATTCTCAGGGCAAATAGCACGGCTATGAAGGTGAGCCGACTCAATCAGGAGGTTCAGGCGATCACCGACATGATTGCCCGAGATATTGAGCGGGCCGGCTATGATGCCAGCGCTGCTACCGCTACTCGAATGACTTCTGGTGCTGCACCTTCCCCTTTCTATTTTGATGTCAGTACCGATCTGCTAGATGAGACTGCGACTGGCTCTAAGCTCTATCGTTGTATCAGGATTAGTTATGATGATGATGCTGACGGTGTTCTCGATAATCCGAGCCCCTCACCTTCAACATCATCGCAAAATGAGTCACGAGTCTACAGCTACAGCAGCGCTCAAAAGGGAGTCAAACTAGACACTGGGGGCTCGGCCGCTTGCGATAGTAGTGTCCTTCTATCTACTGATGACGCAATAGAAATTACTGCGCTTACCTATAGCCTGCTCTCCAGCAGTCAGGTAAGCGGTGCTAGGGCAATTCAACTCAACATTTCGGGCCGCTACAAGGACAATACTGAGCTGACCTTGAACTTGCAGCGTGATATCAAGTTGCGCAATGACGGATACTGATATGAGAATCCAGTCCGGTTTTACTACCTTCACTGTCACGCTGATCCTGTTACTGATCCTGCTGGCGGTCACTCTGCTGGTGGGCAAGTTGTTGGTAGCGGATCGCCGCATCACATTGAATGAAACGCTCTATCGTCAAGTGATGGCATTGGCAGAGCAGGGGCTCTCCTATGGTTTTGGCCGACTATCTGCTGAAGGGGCGTCTTGCCCCTCTTCTATCCCTGCCTGGTCAGGCAACTCGTTTTCTCCATCAGGTGCGGGTGGGAGTTATACCCTGACGGTTGAATGCATAACTCCCTTTCCCGTGGTGGCTGGGAGTACCACGCCCATTGCTCCTATCCTGGTTCGTTCAGTGGCTAGCCTGAGCAACAGCCAGGCGCAGGCGGCAGTTGAGGCTCGGTATGTACAGAGCAATGTGTTGGCTGGGACACCTGCGGCACCACTGACTGTTGCTGGGGGCATGGCGGTGAGCGGCAACTTTACGGTAGTTGCCAATCCCAATGGGGGGGGGCTCGGAGTGCCACTCTCCATCTGGACCGATGAGTATGTCGATCTTACCAACGGCTCGGGGCAGACCTGCCACCAAGGGGATTACGCTGGTGGTTGCAGTGCCAACATCAGCCTGCCGGGCAATAAACAGTCGGATATCAAGGATAGCGATCCCGATTTTCCCGACGACTTGGTGTGGTATTTGTTCAATGAGAATGACGATGCCGCTGGCTGGGCCAACATAGAATCAAGAGCCAACCAGATAGTCAATAATTGTGATGGTCTGGGGCCGACGACGACAGGGCTTGTCATTGTCAATGGCGATTGCAATCCCGGCTCCAATATTGGTACTCAATCTGCCCCGGTGGTACTAATCATCAAGGATGGCAACTTGAGTATCAATGGCAATCGCCAGCTTTACGGGCTGGTATTCGCTTATGCTTCCAATCCCACAACGACGAACAAAGATATTGATCTCAGAGGTGGAGCCATCGTTCATGGAGCCTTGGCAGCCAACTTCAAGCTGGGCAAGGCGAATGGTACCTATGATGCCAAGTATGATGCGGCCGCGCTGAGCAATATCAAGACGGGAGCTGCCTTCCAGACTCTTAAACAGGTGCCGGGTAGCTGGCGCGACTGGTAGAGGACAAGTAAATGAAACGGCAAAAAGGATTTGGCCTGTTTGAGATCCTAGTGACACTAGTTGTGCTGGGAGTGGGCGTCGTCGGCCTGGTGGTCCTCTCGAAGTCGGCCCTGACGGCTTCCCAGGATGGGAAGCGTTATGAAGTGGCCATGCGGCTCGCGGAGTCCAAGATTGAGGAGTTTCGTAATTTCAACAGTCTGGTGACGGCGACAGCCCCACTCACTGCCTATGCAGCCATCACAAGCGGTAATGCTACCAAAAGTCAGTCTGGCGACAGTTACACGCTGGTTTGGACTGTGACCAACCAATACTGGAACGGGAGCACCTCTGCATGGCAGAACACGGCCCCTGCGGGATATCTGCTGAACTACCCCGGGCGAAAGCAGATCAATACGACCGTGAGTTGGACCAACAGCGAAGGGGCGACGCTGTCGGTTGCTCTCATTGGGTATGCCTCACCTACGGAATCATTGACCGCAGGGCAGTTGAAAGGGGGCTTGGATACCGCCCGGACAGGACCGAAGATAAGTTATAATCCAGGCGTAGCGCCAGATGTTATCTCCATCGATCTCGGTAATGGCAGCAGACAGGAGACCAGCAAGCCTTCTCCCACCGTGGTGGCCAAAAATAATACCGTCGGCAAGGAGGTGCAATTTGAAACGGTGACGTATCAGCCGGGAAGTCAAGGTAATACACAGCAAATTCAACAGGATATAAGCTCTGTGAGTTGTGCCTGCACTTATGGTTCCACTTTGAATGCCTATCTGCCAGGTCAGGCCTACAGTACTGCCACCAACCAGTTGTATTGGAAAGTAGGAGTCTTGCAGAGCAAGCAGACCGGGACGGTCGGGAATAACCAGCCAGCACTCTGTACAAGCTGCTGCAAGGATCACTTCGATGGTTCGGGGGGGAGCTTTACAAGCTATTATGCGCCACTCAATACCAGCAGACAGCGCTATAACAGTTCCCTTTCTCTGGCCAGTAGCGGCAGTTACATTGATGCTTGTCGTTTCGTTCGACTGGACGGGTACTATCGCCCTCTACCAGATTGGAACCTGGTCAAGGTCATTGTTACCACCTCGGATTTCTTGGCCAAACCCGCGAATCAGGTCAGCTACCAGAATTACATACAATATGTGGTTAAAACCTATATCGATTGGCAGAAGCAGACTCTGAACTGGACATCAAGCACGACGGCGACGGCACCAACAATCAGTGAATTTGAGGCCTGGTTACAGACGCCAGCCAATGTTGCAGCCGGGGGGGATGCTAGCACGGGGATCACCGTGAGCACCGGGACGCGTCAGCTGATCGCTCGCGGCATCTATGTCGATATCCTGAATCCGGCTTATCTGACCGGGATCGATACCAGCGTGACCGGTTATCTGGCCAAGGTACCATTTCAGGACATCAACCTGACCATGCTGGCTGAGTGGTCCATGACGCCACTCAGCGGCCAGTTGACGGGAGCGGTGACCGACTATGCCACAATCAGCAATGAACCGGTCGATACCATAGTGGATCTCAACAACTACTACTTTGGCAGTTACAGCCGTGGTTATCTGGCAACCAAGAAATCCACCAAGGATGCCAGCCAGAACCTGCAGGCGGTGAAGGTGAAGGCCACCGTCTATCAGGGTAATTCGGGGATCACTGCTACGCTGATTTCACCACAGGATCAGAGCCAGGCTCTCAGCACCGAGTTGGCCGTCAAGATTGACTCCGGAACAGTCACGCAGCCTCTGCTGACGGTGACAGGCAAGGTGCAGTGCCTGGAGAAAACCAAGAACAATGATCCGACCCCCATTGCTTGCAAGAAGAATGTCTTCAATAACCTGTCGATGAATACCTCGACCTCCGGGGCTACTTGCCAGATAGACAAGCCGAGCAGCGACAACCAGACGGCTATCTATACCTGCACGGCGGCGCAGAACAGCACTCTGGTGGTGAACTTCTCCTACTCGGGCAATACGACCTTCCTGCTTAAGCCGAGTTCTTTGAGTATCCCCATGACTCCGCCAGCAAGCGGCCAAGTCATCAGTGGCCCCTGTACCTTGCTGGTCGACAACGGCGTCACCAATGCCGCCAACCTGACCTGCTCTCCCTGAGGCTTACTGAGGGAGCCAAGGCGCTGGCACAGCCAGCGCCTTTTCTTTATCATTCCCCATCATTTTCGAATTCAAGATGCATCGCCATGGCAAAAGCCCTCTCTCTGATGCTTGCCCAGTTGAATCTGACGGTAGGCGCCATCGAAGATAACTGTGACAAGGTATTGGCGGCCGCCGCCGAGGCTGACCAACAAGGTGCCGACCTGCTGGTCTGCTCCGAGCTGGCCCTGACCGGCTATCCGCCGGAGGATCTGCTGCTGCGCGCCGACCTGATGATCCGGGTAGAGGCGGCCCTGGCCCGCATCGCTGCATGGCAGGGGGCTTGCGCCATCCTGGTGGGCCACCCCTGGCGCGAAGGGGAGGCGCTCTACAATGCCGCCTCTCTCTATGCGCAGGGCAAGCTGGTGGCGCGCTACTTCAAACAGGATCTGCCCAACTATGGGGTGTTCGACGAGAAGCGTTATTTCACGGCGGCGAGCGAGACCTGCGTGGTGCCGTTCCGTGGCCATCGGCTGGGGCTGCTCATTTGCGAGGACTTGTGGCAACCCGGCCCGGCACTGGCCGCCAAGGCGGCGGGGGCCGATGTGCTGATCACCATCAACGCCTCTCCCTACGATCAGGAGAAACCCTGGATCCGCCGCGAGCTGATGACCGAGCGCTGCGATCAGACCGGGTTGCCGCTGGTCTACCTCAACCAGGTGTGCGGCCAGGACGAGCTGATTTTCGACGGCTGTTCCAAGGTGTTCAACAGCCGGGGTGAACTGACCCACAAGCTGGCACCGTTTGCCGAAGAGATGGCGCTGGTGCGCTTTGCCGATGGTCAGCCGGTGAAGGAGCGTGAGCCGGTCGCGCCGCTCGAGCCGCTGGCCGAGACCTATCAGGCGCTGGTGCTGGCGGTGCGCGACTATGTCACCAAGAACGGTTTCCTGGGGGCTGTGCTGGGTCTCTCCGGCGGCATCGACTCGGCGTTGACCCTGGCCATTGCAGCCGATGCCATCGGGGCGGACAAGGTGCAGGCGGTGATGATGCCGTTCCGCTACACCGCCCAGATGAGCGTGGAAGACGCCAAGGAGCAGGCTGAGCGCATGGGGGTGGAGTTCAACATCATCTCCATCGAGCCCATGTTCGAAGGCTTTATGGCTCAGCTGGCGCCGCTGTTTGAAGGCACTGCCCGCGACACCACCGAAGAGAACCTGCAGGCGCGCTGCCGCGGGGTGCTGTTGATGGCGCTCTCCAACAAGCGCCGCCGCATCGTGCTGACCACGGGCAACAAGAGCGAGATGGCGGTGGGTTATGCGACTCTCTATGGCGACATGGCCGGCGGTTTCGACGTGCTCAAGGATGTCCCCAAGACCCTGGTCTTCAAGCTGTGCGAGTATCGCAACAGCGTGGAATACGTGATCCCGCAGCGGGTCATCGATCGTCCCCCGTCGGCCGAATTGGCGCCGGATCAGGTGGATCAGGACAGCCTGCCTCCCTATGACGTCCTGGATGCCATCCTCAAGCGCTACGTTGAAGAGGATGCGTCCGTGGCCGACATGGTGGCCGAGGGCTTCGAAGAGGCGGTGGTCCGCAAGGTGGTCCGTCTGGTGGATCTCAACGAATACAAACGCCGTCAGGCGGCGGTCGGCCCCCGCATCACGGCCCGCAACTTTGGTAAGGATCGCCGTTACCCCATCACGTCCGGGTTCGGCAAACAGAACTGGTAAGGAGTCACCATGAAGAAGATTGAAGCCATCATCAAACCGTTCAAGCTGGACGATGTGCGCGAGGCCCTGGCCGAGATCGGCATCAACGGCATGACCGTCTCCGAGGTCAAGGGGTTCGGCCGCCAGAAGGGCCATACCGAACTGTATCGCGGCGCCGAGTACATGGTCGACTTCCTGCCCAAGGTGAAGGTGGAGCTGGTGGTGCAGGACGAGGATCTCGACGCCTGCCTGGAGGCGATCCAGAACACCGCCCGCACCGGCAAGATCGGGGATGGCAAGATCTTCGTCTGCGAGGTGGAGCGCGTCATTCGTATCCGCACTGGTGAAGAGAACGAAGACGCAATCTGATGTGGTGGATGTATCTCGTGATGACGAACGACGCTGAGGGCCTGTCCCTCTGATGACCCGGATGCGTTTCATGGTGGCGGCTGCTCTGTTGATGACGCTGAGCGCCTGCAGTACCCGGCCGCCCGCCCAGCCGGAGAACCTGTGCCAGATCTTTCGCGAAAAGCCGGACTGGCACAAGGCCGCGCTCAGGATGAACGAGCGGTGGGGCACGCCGGTGCACGTGGTGATGGCCATGATGTATCAGGAGTCCTCCTTCGTGCACGATGCCCAGCCGCCGATGCAGTACTTCCTCTTCATCCCGACCGGGCGGGCGAGTTCCGCCTACGGCTATGCCCAGGTGAAGGACGAAACCTGGGACGATTACCAGCGGGAAACCGGCAATGGCTGGAGTGATCGCGACGACTTTGCCGACGCCATCGATTTCATGGGCTGGTACACTCACAAGGCCCAGCGGCTCAACGGCACTTCCAAGTGGGATGCCTATGGCCAGTATCTCAATTATCACGAAGGCTGGGGTGGCTACCGGCGTGGCAGCTACCGCAGCAAGGGGTGGCTGATGAAGGTCTCCCGCAAGGTGGAGGCCCGCGCCCAGCGCTACGGTGCCCAATACAGACAATGCAAGGATCGGCTTCCCAGCGGGGGCTGGTTCTCCTAACCAATCAGGAGTCAGAAATGCCGTTATTGGACAGTTTTACCGTCGACCACACCCGCATGGCAGCCCCTGCAGTGCGGGTGGCCAAGACCATGCAGACCCCGAACAAGGACACCATCACGGTGTTCGACCTGCGTTTCTGCGTGCCGAACCAGGAGATCCTCTCCGAGCGTGGCATCCATACCCTCGAGCATCTGTTTGCGGGTTTCATGCGAGATCATCTGAACGGCGACGGGGTGGAGATCATCGACATCTCTCCCATGGGATGCCGGACCGGCTTCTACATGAGCCTGATCGGCGCGCCGGATGAGGCCCGTGTCGGTGCCGCCTGGCAGGCCGCCATGAGCGACGTGCTGGCCGTGCAGGAGCAGGGCAAGATCCCCGAGCTCAACGAATACCAGTGCGGCACCTACAGCATGCACTCCCTGGAAGAGGCGCACGCCATCGCCCGCCAGGTGCTGGAGCGCGGCATCGGCGTCAACCGCAACGACGAGCTGGCCCTGCCGGAAGAGAAGCTGAAAAGCCTCTAAGTCGAGATGGAAAAAGGAAGGCCGGTCATTGACCGGCCTTCTTGCGTTCTGGTGCCCTCAGGAGGGCAGGGGCATCACCCGGTTGCGCCCCAGCTCCTTGGCCTTGTAGAGCAGCTTGTCGGTTCGCTCTATCAGGGCATCCGCCGTCTCCTGGCCATTGTATTCCCCCACCCCGAACGAGGCGGTGATGTGATCGATGCGCCGGCCGGACTTGCGATCCAGAATCGACATCCGCTCGATGACGCGGCGCAGGCTCTCCGCCATCTGCCGGGTCAGTGCCAGGGCGCGGCTCGGCACCAGCAGGGCAAACTCCTCGCCTCCCAGGCGATAGGCCGTGATGCCCTCCTTGCTGGCCTCCCGCAGCCGCTTGCCGACGATGCGCAGCACCTGGTCGCCGAGCAGGTGGCCATATTCGTCGTTGAAGTTCTTGAAGCGATCGATATCGGTCATGATCAGCGAGAAGGGTTGCTTGCTGCGGATCAGGCTCTCCATCTCCAGGTCGAAGGCGCGGCGGTTGAGCAGGGAGGTCAGGGGGTCCTCGGTCGCCATCTTGCGGGTCTCGCTCAACGCCTGCTTCAGCTCCTTGATCTCCTTCTCGGCGCTGCTGAGCTGGTTGCGAAAGTGCAGGGTGGACATGCGCACTTCCCTGGATTCGCGCACCAGTTCCCGCAGGATCCCCATGGTGTCTTCCAGGCTCAGCCCCTCGTCATCGATGAGGCTCAGCTTGTCGAAGCTCTTGTCGAGCATGGCCTGGAACTGGCCCGTATCCATCAGGGCGTCCTGCATGGAGTTGCCGAGCTCGTTGGCCATGGCCGCCAGATTGAGCTTCATCGCCTCGAGCTGCTGCTCGTCCTGGCTGGCGAGGTGTTGATGATAGAGGCGTTCGCAGGTGGTGAGGGAGAAGGTGCCCTGCAGTTTTATCGCCTGATCGACGGCCTGATTCAGCTCCGGCATGCCTCCGGAGACGTAGCTGTACCAGAGGTGGTAATTGTTCGGTGTGGTGGGGATTTGATACTTGATCATCAGGGGGACCGCCTGTTTCAAATAGGCGGCCGATTGGGCGAACGAGTCCTTGCTCATGAGTTCCGAGTCTCACATACCTGCAAACTGTGGCCAGTATGACAGAGAGATTGGCCAAAAGGCAGTCGATGGATGCCATTAGCTCCCCCCTTCGATATAATGTCTGCGTTACTACCTACCCTAAGGCCTGCTTATGTCTCAAAAAGATCCTTTCCTCCAACGCGAGGCCGAAAAATACGAAAACCCCATTGCCAGCCGCGAGATGCTGCTGGAGCTCATCAAGGGCCATGAAAAACCCATGTCCCGTGAAGAGCTGGCCAAGGTCCTCAAGCTGACCGAAGAAGAGCCGTTGGAAGCCCTTCGCCGCCGCCTGCGCGCCATGGAGCGCGATGGACAGCTGGTATTCACGCGCAACCAATGTTACGCCCTGCCGGATCGCCTGAATCTGGTCAAAGGCTATGTGCTTGGCCACAAGGATGGATTCGGTTTTCTGCGCCCCGAAGGTGGTGGACCGGATCTGTTCCTGAACAACCGCGAGATGCAGCGCCTGATGCACGGCGACTATGCCCTGGTGCAGCCCACCGAGATCGACCGCAAGGGGCGCCAGGAGGCGCGCCTGGTGCGCCTGCTCAAGGCCCGCGAGGCGGACATCGTCGGCCGCTACTTCGTCGAGAACGGCGTCGGTTTCGTGGTGCCCGATGACAGCCGCATCGGCCAGGACATCATCATCCCGGAAGGGGAGAACAAGGGCGCTCGCCAGAGCCAGGTGGTGGTCGTGCGCATCAACCAGCGTGCCACCGCCCGCTTCAACGCGGTCGGCACCGTGCTGGAAGTGCTGGGCGAGAACATGGCGCCGGGCATGGAGATCGAGATCGCCCTGCGTACCCACGGCATCCCGCACACCTGGCCGGAGGAGGTGACCAAGGAGGTCGCCGGCCTGGGCGAACAGGTGCCGGAGAAGGCCAAAGAGGGGCGCATCGACCTGCGTGCCCTGCCGCTGGTCACCATCGACGGGGAAGACGCCCGCGACTTCGATGACGCCGTCTTCTGTGAAGCCAAGCGCGGCGGCGGTTGGCGCCTCTGGGTCGCCATCGCGGACGTCTCCGCCTATGTGAAACCGGGCACGGCCCTCGACACCGAAGCCTACCAGCGCGGCAACTCCGTCTATTTCCCCGAGTTCGTGGTGCCCATGCTGCCTGAGGTGCTCTCCAACGGCCTCTGCTCGCTCAACCCCCAGGTCGACCGCCTCTGCATGGTGTGCGAGATGACCATCTCGGCCGCCGGCCGCATGTCCGGCTACAAGTTCTACGAAGCCGTGATGAACTCCCACGCTCGCCTGACCTACACCAAGGTGGCCGCCATCCTGGACGGGGATCCCAAGCTGCGTCAGCAGTATGACCCTCTGGTGGGCCATATCGAGGAGCTCAACAACCTCTACAAGGCGCTCAAGCATGCCCGCCATCAGCGTGGCGCGGTGGAGTTCGAGAGCGAGGAGACCCGCTTCATCTTCAACGCCCAGCGCAAGATCGACCGCATCGTGCCGCTGGTGCGCAACGACGCCCACAAGATCATCGAAGAGTGCATGATCCAGGCGAACGTGGCTGCCGCCCGCTACATCGAGAAGAACGAAGCCTCAGCCTTGTTCCGGGTGCACGACCGTCCGGGTGAGGAGCGGTTGACCGGCTTCCGCGACTTCCTGGCCGAGCTGGGTCTGGAGCTCAAGGGCGGGCTCGAGCCCGAGCCGAAGGACTTCGCCGAGCTCGCCGCCAAGTTCGAAGGGCGCCCGGATGCGGAGCTGCTCTCCACCATGCTGCTGCGCTCAATGCGTCAGGCCATCTATCAGGCCGACAACATAGGTCACTTCGGGCTGGCGCTGAAGTCCTATGCCCACTTCACCTCGCCGATCCGTCGCTACCCCGATCTCATCCTGCATCGCGCCATCAAGTACCAGACGGCCAAGGAGCAGCAGGGCAACCTGCGCCACAAGTGGACCCCGAGCGGTGGCTACCACTACCAGCTCGACGAAGTGGATCCCATGGGCGAACACTGCTCCATGACCGAGCGCCGGGCCGACGACGCCACCCGCGACGTGGCCGACTGGCTCAAGTGCGAGTACATGCTGGATCACGTGGGTGACGAGTTCGACGGCGTCATCGCCAGCGTCACTGGCTTCGGCTTCTTCGTGCGCCTGGCCGAGATCCACATCGACGGTCTGGTGCACGTCAGCACCCTCACCAACGACTACTACCAGTTCGACCCGCTGCACCAGCAACTGATCGGCGAGAACTTCCGCCGTCGCTACCGCCTGGGTGACAAGGTGAGGGTCAAGGTGATGGGCGTGAATCTGGATGATCGCAAGATCGACTTCGTGATGGTGGAAGAGCCCCTTCAGATCTCCGGCAAGAACGCCAAGCAGGCGGTGCGCAAGATGGCCGAGATCAAGAAGGAGAAGGCCAAGAGCGCCGAGCGCCACGAAAAACGCAAAGAGGACAAGGACCACGGTAAATCCGCCAAGGGCGGCCGTGCCAAGTCCAGCAACAGAAGACCGAGCAAGAAGGCTCGCGACAAGGCCAAGAGCACTAAATGAGTACTGAACTGATCTACGGCATTCACGCTGTCTCCGCGCTGCTGGAGCGCACCCCGGAGCGTTTCATCGAGGTGTGGGCCCTCAAGGGCCGCGAGGACGAGCGGCTGCAACCCCTGCTGGCGGAGCTGGAGTCCCTCGGCATCAGGGTGCAGAGCGTGAACCGCAAGACCCTTGACGACAAGGCGGAAGGCAACAATCACCAGGGCATCATGGCCAAGGTGATCGAAGCGCCCAAGCTGGCCGAGCACGATCTGGCCAGCCTGCTGGACGGTCTGGCCGAGCAGAAGGCTGAGCCTTTCCTGCTGGTACTGGACGGGGTGACCGATCCGCACAACCTCGGCGCCTGCCTGCGCAGTGCCGATGCGGCCGGGGTGCACGGGGTGATAGTGCCGCGGGACAAGGCCACAGGCCTCACGTCCGTGGTGCGCAAGGTCGCCTGCGGCGCCGCCGAAGTGGTGCCGCTCATCCAGGTCACCAACCTGGCCCGCACCCTGCGCGAACTGCAGGAGCGCGGCGTCTGGATCGTCGGGACTGCCGGCGAGGCGGATCACGACCTCTATCAGGCGAAACTCACCGGCCCCCTGGCGCTGGTGATGGGGGCCGAGGGCAAGGGCATGCGCCGGCTGACCCGCGAGCACTGCGACGAGCTGGTGAGCATCCCCATGGCGGGGGCGGTCTCCAGCCTCAACGTCTCGGTGGCGAGCGGTGTCTGCCTGTTCGAAGCCGTGCGCCAGCGCCGCGGCTGACAAGGCGATGACCGACAGACCCCCCTTTGTCTGGGAACGGGTCACAGATGAGCAGGAGGCCGAGCGCCTCCTCTCTTTTGCCCGCTCCTTGACCTTGCCCCCTCGCACCTGCCTCTGGCATGCCGGTGACAGTCCGGCGCTGCTGGTCAGGGTGGAGGAGGGGTTGCTGCGGGCCAAGGTGGTGCTGGCGGATGGCCGCGAGTACATCAAGGAGTTCTACTGGGAGGGGGACGAGTTTCTCGACTTCCACCACCTGCTCAGTGGGGAGCCCGCCCGCTACAGCGTGGAGGCGCTGGAGCCTTGCCGACTGCAGCTTTTCCCGCTGGTGGATCTGCGCCGTCTCCCTTGCTGGCCCGCCTGGTATCACCACCTCCTTGAAGTGCAGCTGCGTATCAAGGAGGAGAAAGAGTTGTTGCTGCTGACCGAGAGTCCCGAGGCCCGCTATCAGCACTTTTTGCGCAGTTTTCCCGCGCTGGAAGCCAGGGGGCCGGATCACCAGATCGCCGCCTACCTCGGCATCACCCCTATCAGCTTGAGCCGCATCCGCAGGCGATTGAAGGCGCGTGACCAGGGGTAATCCCTGCTCGAAGTGGCGCGTGCAGGCTGGCAGATGCAGAGCGTGATGCCGGCGCCAGGCTCTAGGTTCTGTGCACGTCTGTGCGCCAACCTGAGCCGTATCTGCAGGCCGCTCAAGCCTCTCTTAACCAAGGTTAATGCCGGCGCCGGTTCGAGAGTCTATGCTGGCGGACCGGATCCATGAGGAGTGATCGATGAACTGGAGTCTCAAGCCCTGGTGTGAACTCACCACGGACGAATTGTATGAGCTGCTCGCCCTGCGCGCCGAGGTGTTCGTGGTGGAGCAGACCTGCCCCTTCCAGGATCTGGACGGGCTGGATCGCCGGGACGGCGTACTGCACCTGCTCGGTTATGAGGAGGAGCAGCTGGTGGCCTATGCCCGTATCATGGCCCCCGGCATAGGCGACGAGCAGGGCGCCGCCATCGGCCGGGTGGTCACTTCACCTCGGTCGCGAGGGGGCGGGCTGGGCCACAGGTTGCTCGATGAGGCGGTGACCGCCTGCACGGTCCGCTGGCCGGCGCACAGCATCTGGCTCGGCGCACAAGCTCACCTGCAGGGTTTCTACGGTAAGCACGGCTTCGTGGCCGAAGGGGAAGGGTATCTGGAAGATGACATTCCCCACATGGGCATGCGCAGACAGCCTGCCTGATCAGCCACATGGCCGGGGAAGCGGACGGCCATGAGCGGGCTCTCGCACCACAGTGACGCAAACGGGTATGATGGCGCTCCCTTGCTGATCGGAATCCCGTCGTGACACTCTCCATCTTCGCCGCCATTCTGCTGGCCGCCCTGCTTCACGCCCTGTGGAATGCGCTGGCCAAGCGTCAGGCCGCGGGGCGGGTCAGCGTGCTGCTGGTCTCGCTCTGCTCCGGGTTGTTCTGCCTGCCCTTCCTACCCCTGGTGGGGCTGCCCGCATCGGCCGAATATCCCTGGCTGGCGCTCTCCATTCTGCTGCACAGCGGATATTGTCTCTTCCTGGGCCGTGCCTATCGGCTGGGGGAGTTTGGCCAGGTCTATCCGCTGGCCCGGGGCTGTGCTCCCCTGATGACCCTGTTGTTCGGTGCCCTGCTGCTCGGCGAGGTGCCAGGGGGGGTGGCAGTGATCGGGGCTCTGGTGCTGGTGGGCGGAGTGCTGTTGATGGCGTGGCGCGGCGGCATCCGGCTGGCACCGGCCGCCCTGCAGGCGGTGCTCATCACGGCGCTGTTTACCGCCGCCTATACCCTGTCTGACGGCATGGGGGCCCGCTCGGCCGGGGAGCCGGTGCGCTACACCCTCTGGCTCTTTACCCTGACCGCGCTGGTGATGCCGCTGCTGATGAGATGGCAGAGCCGCAGCGCCTTGCGCACCCTGACCCGGGCCGACTGGTACTCGGGGGCGTTGGGCGGCGCCCTCTCGCTGTTGGCGTACGGTATCGTCATCTGGGCCATGACCCGGGCCCCCATCGGACTGGTGGCGGCGCTGCGCGAGAGCAGCGTGTTGTTTGCGGTGCTGCTCTCCTGGGGCTGGCTGGGGGAGCGGTTGGGGCGGATCCGGCTGGTGGCCGCCCTGGTGATCCTCTGCGGCGTGCTGCTGATCCGCCTCGGCTAGGGCGAGGCGGCAGCAGAGCGCAGGGCTCGGTGGGTCAGGGGCTGACCTGGGTGGTGAGGATGAACCCCTCCTCCCAGGGGGCCAGTTGCACCCGCACCCGGCCCAGTTCGGCCAGGCTGGCGGCATGGGTGCCGCCACAGGGGATGGTGACTTCCCGGCCGTCCAGGGTGCAGTGCCAGTAACGGGAGTCGATGATGGCCTCGCCGGCCCGGCTGCGGCGGATCTCGCCCCCTGCGGCCAGCCAGTCGGCCAGCTGCCGGTTGATCCGCTCTTCTACCTGCGCCAGCTCCGCCAGCAGGGCCTCGGCGTTCACACCCTTCTTGCGCAGACTCTTGCCGATGCGGTACTGCTCCCGCGAACCACGGGGCTCGACCCGGGAGCGCTGGATGGCGAGGCGATCGAAGTCGGGCTGATCCAGGGCATCCCGCTCGCCGACCTCCTTGCGCCAGTAAGGCATCAACGTCCGGTTCAGGGCCAGGGCCACCAGATGGCAGGCGCTGTGACCCAGGCTCAGGGCATGGCGCGCCTCGGCGTCCACCCTGAGCTCCACCGGCGTGCCCGCGGCCAGGTCGAACGCACCGGCGAGAGGATGGACCACCACGAAGGCCCAGCCCTCGGCGCCTCGCTTGACCGGGATGGCCAGATCCACGAACAGCGCCCCCTCCGGGCTGATGACCCCCATGGCGCAGGGCCCGACGACCGCCTCGCCGCCCTCCCAGCGTACCCAGCCCACATCACCGGGCTGATCGGGCCAGAGGTGACTCTGGGGATGGAAGGGGGTGAGATCTGTGATCAGCAGGGTGGAGTCTCCCCGCTCGCAATAGAGGACGCTGGCCGCTTCCTGATGTTGGCCCAGCACGAAGCTGACCCGGGTATGTTCCATGGCAGGGCTCCTGCAACGAGAAAAGGGGAAGGAAAAGCGGCAGCATACGCGAAAGTACGAAGAGGCTCATCAACCAGGGTTAATGAGCCTCTCTGTTTTGTTGCGGCAGCTCGCTAGATCATGGCGACCAGCAGGTAGGCGTTGAGGCCGATCACCAGGGCGACGATGAGGCGGCCGGCGGCCTGGGTCACGGGGTGGTTGCGATGCGCCCCCATCAGGGCGCGATCGCCGGTCAGCATCAGCAGGGGAATGAGCGCGAGCGCGATGCCAAAGCTCAGAATGACCTGACTCAGCACCAGGATCTCCGTGGTGTTGAGGCCCATGGCGATCACCACGAAGGCGGGGGCCATGGTGATGACCCGGCGCAGCCAGAGCGGAATGGTGAAGCGCACGAAGCCCTGCATCACCACTTGCCCGGCGAGGGTGCCCACCACGGTGGAGGAGATGCCGGAGGCGACCAGGGAGAGGCCGAACAGGGTGGCGGCCCCCTGGCCGAGCAAGGGAGTCAGGGTCTGGTAGGCCGACTCCAGCTCGGCCACCTGTGAGTTGCCGGTGCCGTGGAAGGCGGCCGCGGCCATGGCCATCATGGCCAGGTTGACGAAACCGGCGATGGTCATGGCGATGGCCACATCCACCCGGGTGCCGTGCAGCCGCTGGGACACTGTGCCCTGATCCTGGGGGTGCTGGGTCAGCGCCGAGTGCAGGTAGATGACGTGAGGCATCACGGTCGCCCCCAGCACGCCGGCAGCCAGGTAGACAGCATCGCCGTTGGGCAGACCGGGGAAGAGGGCACCCTCCAGCAGGCTCGGCAGGTGAGGGCGGGAGAACACCAGCTCGACGAGGTAGGCCGCCGCCACGAACAGCAGCAGGCCGCCCACCGCTAATTCCAGTGGCTTCTGGCCGCGGGATTGCAGCATGAGGATGCCCCAGGTGAGCACGGCAGTGATGCAGGCGCCTTCCAGCAGGGTGACCCCCAGCAGCAGCTTGAAGCCCACCGCCGCGCCGATAAATTCGGCGAGATCCGTGGCCATGGCGATGACCTCCGCCTGTACCCAGTAGGCACAGACCGCCGGCTTGGGCAGCTTGTCCCGGATATGTTCCGCCAGATTCTTGCCGGTGACGATGCCGAGCTTGGCGGACAGGGTCTGTACCAGCATGGCCATCAGGTTGGCCCAGACCACCACCCACAGCAGCTGGTAGCCGAAGGTGGAGCCCGCCTGGATATTGGTGGCGAAGTTGCCCGGATCTATGTAGCCGATGGCGGCGATGAAGGCGGGGCCGAGCAGGCTCAGCTTGAATTTGCGGGCCGGGATGGCCGTGGTCAGCGCGGGTTGCATGTCGTCATCCTCCATGGGGATATGACGAGAGCATAGATCTAAATGATAATTGTTATCAATTGTTGTTTTGTATCAAGCCCATCGACAAAAACATCTGCTGACGCCGGTTGCAGTGGCAGGGGGGATTTCGTACAATACGCCGCCCTAGAAAGCAGCGTCAAAACACCACTATGTTCCTTGCCTCCGAGGTCTGGCTGCACCTGGGCAGAGGCTGAATTAATCCGTAAGGAGCTAAAATGCGTCATTACGAAATCGTCTTCATGGTTCATCCGGACCAGAGCGAGCAAGTACCTGGCATGATCGAGCGTTACACCGGCGCTATCACCACCGCTGGTGGCACCATCCATCGCCTGGAAGATTGGGGCCGTCGTCAGCTGGCTTACCCGATCGACAAGCTGCACAAGGCTCACTACGTTCTGATGAACGTTGAAGCCGAGCAGGCCGTTATCGATGAGCTGGAAACCAACTTCCGCTTCAACGATGCCGTTATCCGCAACATGATCATGCGCACCAAGCACGCCGTGACTGAAGTTTCTCCGATGGCCAAGGCCAAGGAAGAGCGCTTCACCCGTCGTGACGACGAGCGCCGCGAAGATGCTGTTGAAGCGTCTTCCGAAGAGTAATTCTTAAGATCATTCCATAGAGGATAAAGGCCATGGCACGTTATTTCCGTCGTCGTAAGTTCTGCCGCTTCACCGCCGAGAACGTTACCGAGATCGACTACAAAGATATCGTTACTCTGAAAAACTACGTCACTGAATCTGGCAAGATCGTACCGAGCCGTATCACCGGTACCCGCGCCAAGTATCAGCGTCAGCTGGCACGCGCCATCAAGCGTGCTCGTTACCTGGCTCTGCTGCCCTACACCGATCTGCACAACAAGTAAGAATCGGTCCGGCGCTTACGCCTAACTCAACGAAATTTATAGAGGAAAGGTAATGCAAGTTATCCTGCTCGATAAGATCGCCAAACTGGGCGGTCTGGGTGACCAAGTTTCCGTTAAAGCTGGTTATGCCCGTAACTACCTGATCCCGCAAGGCAAAGCTGTGATGGCCACCAAGGCCAACATCGAAGCCTTCGGTGCTCGTCGCGCCGAACTGGAAGCCAAGCTGGCTGCCAACAAGGCCGCTGCCGAAGAGCGCGCTGCCAAGCTGGCCGAACTGGCTGCCGTGGTCATCGCCTCCAAGTCTGGCGACGAAGGCAAGCTGTTCGGTTCCATCGGTACCCGTGACGTGGCTGAAGCCATCACTGCTGCCGGCGTAGCCGTTGCCAAGAGCGAAGTCCGCATGGGCAACGTTCTGCGTAACACCGGTGAGTACGAAGTTGTTGTTCAGCTGCACGCTGACGTCAAGGCAACCGTACAAATCCAGGTTGTTGCTCTGTAATAGCGTTTCGCTTTGCAGAAAAAACCCGCGCACATGCGCGGGTTTTTTATTTTCAGATCAAGGGGTAAATTGAAGGTCTGTTCCTCTGGAGGAGAACCTTTATGGCTGCCTGGGTTGAAGGTCGGGTCATCGAGCGCATCGAGTGGACGCCCACTCTGCTCTCCCTGCGCGTGGAGGCGGAGCTTGCCCCCTACAAGGCGGGACAATTCACCAAGCTGGCCCTGCAACGGGGCGAACAGCGGATCCAGCGGGCCTACTCCTTCGTCAATCCTCCCGGCACGCCCTATCACGAATTCTATCTGGTCGAGATCCCGAACGGGGAGCTGAGTCCCTCCCTCGGCGCCCTGCGGTCCGGGGATGCCGTTCTGGTGCAGTCCCAGGCCACAGGTTTTCTGACCCTGGACGAAGTCCCGCCAGGACGGGATCTCTGGCTGCTCTCCACCGGCACCGCCATCGGTCCCTTCCTCGCCATGCTGGCGGAGGGCGAGGCTTTCGAGCGTTTCGAGACGCTGGTGCTGGTACACGGGGTGCGCAGGGGGGAAGAGCTGACTTATCAGGCCCTGATTACCAGCCTGGTCGAGCAGTATGGCCCCCGTTTTCACTATGTGCCCTTCGTCAGTCGCGAACCCTGGCCCGGCGCCATGGCCGGGCGGATCCCGGCCGCCATCGCCGGCGGCCAGCTGCAGGCGCGGGTGGGGCTCGCATTTTCACCCGAACACAGTCAGGTGATGATCTGCGGCAACCCGGCCATGGTGAAGGAGACCCAGCAGACCCTGCTGGAGCTGGGGCTGGCCAAGAACCTGCGCCGGGCCCCCGGCAACATCAGCATGGAGAATTACTGGTAAGCAGGGGGGAGGCTAGCGGCCGTCATCGCGCCGCTTGCCGTCATCCGATGGCGCCTCGTCATGGGGGACACCAAGGCGCGGCCATCCCGATGCCTGCACCGTTTGAGAAGCCGCTGCCTGACGATCCGTGCCGTTGTGGTGGGTGGGGGCGTCGAACGCGGCGCCACTGTTGAGCAGTCGGGAGAGCAAGTGGGAAACGGGTTTGTGCATGGGGGCCTCGATGACAGCAGGGCGCTCATTTTATGGTCGCCAGGCTGAACGAGAACGGAACCCCGGCGCCATTTCACCGACCTGGCTGTGGTCTACGCACCGGACTCGATCCTGTGGCTGACAGCCTGGCTGCGAGGGGAAAGGCGACCCGGATTGCCAGGGTGAGGTGCCATGCTCTGCTCTCCATTGTGCATGCTCCCCACTTGGGCCGAGACAATTCAGGGGCCCCTGGCCCCTGAATTGTCACTTGTTCTTGCCCTTCCCGTTGCCGTTTCCTTTCTCCTTGCTCTTGGCGTTGTCATTGTCCCAGCCGCCCTTGTCGTGGCCCTTGCCCGGGTTGTTGCCACTGTGAATGCTGCGGTTGTAGTGGTCGCGGTATTTGCCATCCATGTTGTCGCAGTTGAGCTGGATGCGGCTGGTCCGGGTGCTGACATCCAGGCAGTTGTCCTGCCACCATTCGTACTCCTTGTCGTCCCAGTCCAGGCTGATCTGGCCCCGGTCGGTGGAGATCTGGATGTCGTCGCTGTGCTTGGAAGGGGGCGCGGCGAAGGCCACCCCCTGCACCAGGAGCAGGGGGAGCAGCAGGAGGCCGCGGTGAGTCATGGTATTGCGCTTGGGATGGGTCATGGCAAGGATGCTCCTGTCGTGGTGGATTATTGCTCTGGTTGCGTGCGGATCTGGTTGGTGCTGGGAGGCTGGTTGCGGTGCACCTCCTCCTCCGGCTCGATATCGATGCCCTTGCAGTCGGCGGACATGCCCTCACCGACCCCCAGATCGAGACAGTGGTTCTGTGACCAGTCAAATTGGGTGTCATTCCAGTCCAGATTGAAGGTGACTTCATCGACGGAGAAGATCTGCTCCCCCTCTTCCTGGGCCTCGGCGGTGGAGAGAGATGTGCCGGTAATCAGACAAAGAGAGAGCAGCAAAGCAGTCGTTCTGTTCATGATGGCCTCGAGTATGGCAATGGGAAACAGTGTAGTGCCGCGGGCTGAACCCGGGCATAACCGTGGATGTCCTTCAGGTCTGGGTGGATTGTAGTGTTTTTTTGCTGCCGATTTGCGCGTTTTGGTCGCACTCTGGGCAGCCGATCGCCCATCTGCAGGAATTCGGGGGATGCCCCTTCTCTCCGATGCCCCGGTGACTATAATCGGCAGCCAACTTTTCCTGCACATCACGCCCTCTTCATCATGACCACACAGGCTTTCGCCACATTGCGCTATCCCAAAGGGTGGTTCGCCCTGACCACGGTGTACAGTTTTACCGGGCTGGCCATCCTGGCGTCCATCGTCTTCTCCCTGCTGCTGTTTCTCTCCATCGACGAGAATCCCCTGATGAAGTGGCTGTTTGGCGGGCTCGCCATCATCTTCGAGCTGGGCAAGTTCTACGTCTGGTATGAATACGGGGAGTGCAAGGCACGCCGCGATCTGGCTGGCGCCTTCTGGTCGTTGCTGTTCTACGGCGTGCTGGCCGCCATCTCCATCGGCGGCAGCATAGGCGGCATCAACAGCGCCACCAATACCATCCTCAATCAGCAGGCACGCCATGAGCGGGAAATCGCCCGCTTCGACGAGCAGATCGCCAGCATAGAACGGCAGATCCAGCTCAACGAGGAGGCGGCCCGCAAGTACATCGAGATGGCGCGCATCTCCAGCGGCGTCAGCGGCCTGCAGCAGGCCAACACCAAGCTGAGGCTGCGCCAGGACGAGCTGCGTCAGGAGCGGGACGCCAAGCCCCTGGGGGAGCAGTCCTCCATGCTGGGGTTGATGAGCAGCCTGGCGGAGGGGGTGGGGATGAGCATCGGCCAGGTGCAGTTCCTGCTGGTCTGCTTCCTCTCCGTGCTGCTCGATGCGTTTGGCGCCTATTTCGTCAGCCTGATCGGTGAGGAGAACCGCTTTCGCCGCAGTTGGCAGCGGCAGAGGGAGCAGGCCGAGAGCGAGCGGGTCCAGCCAGCCCCGGCGCCCGCGGTAGCGAGCAGGCCAGAACCCGAGCCTGCGGTAGTGGCTCAGGTGCGCAGCGCACTGGAGCGCGGCGAGCTCAAGTGCAGCAAGCGCGGGGTGGCGGAGGCATTGTCACTGTCGCTGGAGGAGGTAGACCGGGTGTTCCAGCATCTGCTGGCCCAGGGGGTACTGGGGCAGGGCAGCAACCGCCACTACCATCTCAGCGCACAGGGGAATTGATCTTCAGGCCACCTCTGGGTGGCCTTTTTGTTGCCGGCAGCGTCAATGGGTGAGCACCATCATCAGGCTGAGGAAGGCGGCGATCCCGCCACCTATGCCGATGATCCAGTAAAACCCCTTGGCCCCCTGCTTGAGCGGGATGCGGAAGTAGAGCAGAAACGCCCACCACCCCAGGGCCAGCAACAGAGGAATAAGAAACATTCGAGCCATGGTGTCCTCGCTGTTATTCTGTTGACCCTTGATCAATCAACAGGATGGATTGTGCAATGACGCAGCTACAGATTACCGCATTCGGTGACCCCTCGGTACTTCGGCTCAACCCTTCCCAGGACAAGGTGCCCGCAGAGGGGGAGGTTCGGGTGCGCATCTGCTTTGCGGGGGTCAACCCCATCGATGCCAAGACCCGGGCCGGCCTCGGCTGGGCGGCGGCCCAGAACAAGGACAAGCTGCCCTGGACGCCGGGCTACGACGTGGCCGGGTTGGTGGAGAAGATAGGCCCCAATGTCACCTCGCTGGCCGAGGGGGACAGGGTATGCGGCATGGTGGGTTTCCCGCTCTCGGCTGGCGGCTATGGCGAAACCGTGGTGGTGGCCGAGGGAGAGCTGGTCAGGCTCGACGGTATCGGCCTCAGACAGGGGGCGGCGCTGCCGCTGGCGGGGTTGACCGCCTGGCAGGGGCTGTTCGAGCACGGAGCCCTCGAGGCCGGGCAGCGGGTGCTGATCCTGGCCGCGGCTGGCGGGGTGGGCCACCTGGCGGTGCAGTTTGCCAGCGCCTATGGCGCCGAGGTGGTGGTCACGGCGAGTCGCGACAACCACAGCTTCCTGCACGGGCTGGGGGCGAGCCAGATGGTGGACTATCACGACGCCGACTGGCCTGCCCAGATCCTGGCTGAGGGCGGCCCGGTGGATCTGGTGCTGGATCTGGTGGGGGGCGAGAGCGGCAAGGCGGCGCTTGCCTGCGTCAGGCCCGGTGGCCGGCTGGTGACTGTCCCCACCATCACTGCCCAGCAGATCAAGGAGGCGGGGGCCGCGCTGGGGGTCGAGGTGCTCGGCATGCTGGTGCACCCCGATCACAAGCAGCTGACCCAGATGCTGATGCTGCTGCGCCAGGGGGAGGTGCAGATCACCGTCTCCGGCGAATTCCCCCTGGCGGAAGGCGCCCTGGCCCACAGGGCCATCGAGGGCGGTCATGTGCGGGGCAAGCTGCTGCTGCGCATGCCCGCCGCCGATGGCCAGCCTGGATGAACGGCATCGCCGAGATGGGGCTCGGCTGGTTGTTTCTGAGCGCCTTCACCTCCGCCACCCTGCTGCCCGGCAGCTCCGAGGTGCTGCTGGGGGCCATGGCGACCCGGGGGGAGTGGAGCATGGCCAGCCTGTTGCTCTGGGCGACGCTCGGCAATACCCTGGGCTCCATGACCACCTGGTGGCTCGGCCGGCTCGCCACGCACAAGAAAAAACCGGAAGATTTTCAAGGCCGTGGGGAACAAAAGGCGCTCGCCTGGCTCAAACTCCATGGCCACTGGTGTCTGCTGCTCGCCTGGACGCCCGTGGTCGGCGATGGTCTCTGCCTGCTGGCCGGCTGGCTGCGCCTCTCCTTCTGGCGCTCCCTCATCTTGATCGGGCTCGGCAAATTGCTTCGTTATGCCCTGGTGTTTCTGCTGGCCAGTCAGGTCTTCTAGCCCTTTTTTGTCACTCACGAGGTAAGCGTGAACAAACTCATTCCATTAAGCCTTCTCCTGGGCTTCACCCTGCCCGCACTGGCGGCCCCGACCCTGGTGTCCGAGCAGGTCAGGCAGGAGGGCAGGCTCGGCATTCCCTACCAGATGTACAGGCTGGACAACGGCCTGACCGTGATCCTGGCGCCCGACCGCTCCGATCCCGTGGTGCACCTCGACGTGACCTATCACGTGGGGTCGTCCCGGGAGACGGTGGGCAAGTCCGGCTTCGCCCACTTCTTCGAACACATGATGTTCCAGGGCTCCAAGCATGTCGGCGATCAGGAGCACATGCGGATCATCAACGAGGCGGGTGGCGATATGAACGGCACCACCAACAAGGACAGGACCAACTATTTCGAAACCGTGCCGGCCAACCAGCTGGAGAAGGTGCTCTGGCTGGAGGCGGATCGCATGGGCTTCCTGCTCGACGCGGTGAGCCAGAAGAAGTTCGAGATCCAGCGTGCCACCGTCAAGAACGAGCGGGCCCAGCGCATCGACAACCAGCCCTATGGCCTGGTCGGAGAGAAGGTGGGGGAGGCGCTCTATCCGCGCACCCATCCCTACTCCTGGCAGCCCATCGGCTATGTGGAGGATCTCGACCGGGTCGACGTGAACGACCTCAAGCAGTTCTTCCTGCGCTGGTACGGGCCGAACAATGCCACCCTGACCCTGGGCGGCGACTTCGACAGCAAGCAGGCGCTGGCCTGGATTGAGCAATACTTCGGCCCCATCCCGCGCGGGCCGGACGTGGCCGAGCCGACCCCTGAGCCGGTGACCCTGCCCGAGACCCGCTATGTGACGCTGGAGGACAAGGTCCACCTGCCGCTGCTCTATGTCAGCTACCCCACAGTGTCGCTTGGCGACCCCCGGGAGCCGGCGCTGGACATCTTTGCCGACGTGCTCGGCGGCTCCGCCAGCTCCATGCTCTACCAGGCCCTGGTCAAGACCGGCAAGGCCGTCGAGGTCGGTGCCTCCCACTCCTGCGAGGAGCTGGCCTGTACCCTGGCGATCTACGCCTACCCCAATCCGGCGGTGGACGGCAGCCTCAAGACCCTCAAGGGGGAAGTGGACAAGGTGATCGGCGACTTTGCCCAACGTGGCATCAAGCCGGCGGATCTGGAGAAGGCCATCAGCAGCTATCGCGCCGCCGCCATCTGGGGGCTCGCCAGCATAGAGGGCAAGGTGAGCCAGCTCGCCATGGGCCAGGTGCTGGCCCGGGATCCCGACTATGTGTTCAAGAACCTGGATGCCATCGGCGCGGTCAAGGCGTCGGACGTCAAGGCCGCCTACGACCAGTTCATCGCGAACAAGCCTGCCGTGGTGCTGAGCGTGGTGCCCAAGGGCAAGGTGGACTGGCAGGCGGGCACACCGAACTTCACCCCCGCCGAGCGGGAGCTGCCGGACTACAGCAAGCACGGGGAGGTACTGGCCGAGCGACCTGTGAAAGACAACTTCGATCGCAGCGTGCAGCCCAAGTCCGGTGAGGCGGTCAGCGTCAAGGTGCCGGCCATCTGGCACGGCAAGCTGGACAAGGGCATCGAGATCATCGGCACCCACAGCGACGAGATCCCCGCGGTCTCTATCATGATCGCCCTGCCGGGCGGCATCCGTGCCGAGGGCAAGGGAGAGCTGGGGCTCGCCAGCCTCACCGCCGCCATGCTGGAGCAGGGCACGGTGCGCCTCTCCGAGGCCGAGCTCAGCGACGAGCTGCAAAAACTCGGTGCCAGCATCAGCGTCTCCACCGCCCAGTACAACAACCTGATCACCATCAGTAGCCTGACCGACAAGCTGCCCCAGACCCTGGGCCTGGTGCGCGAGGTGTTGATGCGCCCCGGTCTGCGGGAGGCGGACTTCGAGCGGCTCAAGGCGCAGATGCTGCAAGGGATGAAGCAGAACGAGCAGCAGCCCGAGTGGCTGGCGGGTCAGGCGTTCCGTCAGCTGGTGTATGGCAAGGACAATCGCCTCGGCCAGCCCACCGACGGGGTGCTCACCGACGTGGAGAAGCTGACCCTGGCGGACGTGAAACGCTTCTACCAGGACTACTACAACCCGACCAATGCCAAGGTGGTGGTGGTGGGTGACGTGACCCAGACACAAGTGGAGGATCAGCTCGGCTTCCTGACCCAGTGGAAGGGCGCCGCCCCGACCCTGGGGGATCTCAAGCCCAGGGGGGATCAGGCCAAGCCGGGCATCTACCTGGTGGACAAGCCGGGGGCGCCCCAGTCGGTGATCCGCATCGGTCGGCGCGCCATGGCGTTCGACACCACGGGAGACTACTTCGTCGCCAACCTGATGAACTTCAACCTGGGGGGCAACTTCAACAGCCGCATCAACCTCAACCTGCGGGAAGACAAGGGCTACACCTATGGCGCCAGCTCGGGCTTCCAGGCCAACCGCGAGGCGGGCGTGTTCGCCACCGGCGCCAATGTGCGGGCCGATGCGACCGTGGACGCCATCCGCCAGTTCCTCAAGGAGATGGACGGCTACCGGGCGAGCGGGCCGACCCCGGTGGAGCTGGCCTACATGCGCAGCGCCGTCTCCCAGCAGGATGCCCTCTCCTACGAGACCCTGGGACAGAAGGCGGGCTTCCTGCTGCAGATGATCATGTACGACCTGAAGCCGGACTATGTGCAGGCCCAGAGCAATCTGATCAAGACGGTGTCGTCCGAGACGCTCAAGGCGAGCGCGGCCCGCTGGCTCGACCCGACCGACATGGTGATTGTGGTGGTGGGAGACAAGCAAAAGCTTGAAAAACCCCTGAGCGAGCTTCATCTTCCCATCTATCCACTGCAACTGCCCTGAGGGGCGCTGCAAAAATGAGTGCCGCCCCAGGTGGGGCGGCCATACATGAGCCGTGAATATGACCACTACTAGCTTGTCGCTCACCGAGTTGCTGGCTGCGCTGGGAACCCCGGAGCGCGTGACCGCCCTCAAGGGGATCCGGCGCGGGATCGAGCGTGAATGTCTGCGCATCACCCCGCAAGGGACCCTGGCCCAGACCGATCACCCCAGAAGCCTGGGGTCGGCCTTGACCCATGCCAACATCACCACCGACTACGCCGAGAGCCTGCTGGAGTTCATCACCCCGGCCACCGACTCCATCGAGAGCCTGATCGAGCAGCTCGGCGACATCCATCGCCACACCATTCACCACCTGGGGGAGGAGCGGATCTGGCCCCTCTCCATGCCCTGCTTCGTCGGCGACGAGGAGAGCATCCGCCTGGCCCAGTACGGCAGCTCCAACATAGGCCGGATGAAGACCCTGTACCGTCAGGGGCTGAAGAACCGCTACGGCAGCCTGATGCAGGTGATCGCCGGGGTGCACTTCAACTTCTCCATGCCGGACAGCTTCTGGTGCGAGTGGCAGGATCTGGTGTGCGAGGGCTGCTGCAGCCAGCGTTTCATCTCCGACAAATACATGGGGCTGATTCGCAACGTCTACCGCTTCGGCTGGCTGGTGCCCTATCTGTTTGGCGCCTCCCCGGCCATCTGCGACTCCTTCCTCAAGGGGCGCAAGAGCGACCTGCCGTTCCAGAAGACCGGCAAGGGCACCCTCTACCTGCCCTATGCCACGGCGCTGCGGCTGTCCGATCTCGGCTACACCAACAGCGCCCAGGCGGGGCTCAAGATCAGCCACGACAACCTGCCGGCCTATGTCAGCAGCCTGCGCCGCGCCATCAACACCCATGACCCCGAGTTTGCCAAGATCGGCGTCAAGGTGAACGGCGAGTACCGCCAGCTCAACGACAACGTGCTGCAGCTGGAAAACGAGCTGTACGCCCCGATCCGGCCCAAGCGCACCCCACGCAGCGGCGAGAAGCCGTCGGATGCGCTGGAGCAGCGCGGCATCGAATACATAGAGCTGCGCACCGTGGACGTGAACCCCTTCACCCCGTTCGGCATCGAGGTGGATCAGATCCGCTTCTTCGATCTCTTCCTGGTCTGGTGCCTGCTGCGCCCGTCCCCCGTGCTGGGCGACGAGGAAATCGCCCGCAATCGCCGCAACCAGAACAAGGTGGTGCTGGAGGGGCGCCGTCCCGGCCTAACGCTTGAAGACGAGCAGGGCAACCCCATCGGCCTCAAGGAGTACGGCCTCAAGCTGTTCGACGAGCTGGGCCAGGTGGCCGAGCTGCTGGATCGCTGCTGCGGTCGCAACCGCTACCGCGAGACGCTGGCCATGCACCGCGAGAAGCTGCTCGACCCCGAGCTGACCTACTCCGCCCGCCTGCTCAAGCAGTTGCTGGAAAGCGGTCAGGACAACGGCTGCTTCGGCGACGAGCTGGCGAGCCGCTACCGGGAAGAGATGCTGGCCGGCGAACTGCAGTACTGGGACCAGGCCTACTTCGCCGGCGAGGCGCGGGAGTCGCTGGCCAAGCAGCGGGAGCGTGAGCGCAGCGACAGCCTGTCGTTCGACGATTTCCTGGCCGACTATTTCGGTACCCGGCAGACCACCTGAGGATCCACCCCCGTTGACGCGAGCCGCTCCCTTGAGCGGCTTTTTCATGGGCCATTCGCGGCAATCGGACATAAAAAAACGGCCCCGAAGGGCCGTTTTGCATGGGGCGTTTCCTCGGTCAGAGGATGAGGCCGCCGAAGAAGAAGCCGAGCGCCACTGCCATGGCGATGGTGGCCACACCCGGGATGAAGAAGGGGTGGTTGAACACGGCCTTGCCGATGCGGGTAGAGCCGGTGTCGTCCATCTCGACCGCGGCCAGCAGGGTCGGGTAGGTCGGCAGCACGAACAGGGCGCTCACGGCGGCGAAGGAGGCGATGGCGGCCAGCGGGCTGACGCCGAGCGCCAGGGCGGCGGGCATCAGCGCCTTGGTGGTGGCACCCTGGGAGTAGAGCAGCATGGAGGAGAAGAACAGCACCACGGCCAGCAGCCAGCTGTACTGGCTCAGCAGATCGCCGGCGAAGGCCTGGATCTCGACCATGTTGCCCTTCACGAAGACGTTGCCGAGCCAGGCCACGCCCAGCACGCAGATACAGGCGGACATGCCGGACTTGAAGGTGGGCATGTTGGTGATCTGGGCGGCGTCCAGCTTGCAGAACAGCACCATCAGGGTGGCGGCGGCGAGCATGATGCCCATGATGGCGCCGTCACGGGGGATGGGCGGGCTGGTGATCAGGCCCACGTTGCCGGAGATGGCGGTGGCATAGGCCATCACGGCCACGATGGCGGCGACGAAGATGCCGACGGAGAGCTTGGCATAGGGCTTGATTTCAATCTGGCTGGTACCGCGCAGCTTGATCAGACCCTTGGCCTTGCGCTCCAGATAGACCTCGTCCTGCTCCAGCGGCTTGCCCAGCAGGTTGGCGATGAAGGCCCCCAGCAGACAGGCGATGAAGCTGGACGGGATGCAGATGGCCAGCAGGGTCAGGTAATCCACCCCGAGCGGCTCCAGCATGCCGGAGAAGGCGACCACGGCCGCCGAGATGGGGGAGGCGGTGATGGCGATCTGGGAGGCGACGACCGCGATGGAGAGCGGACGGGAGGGGCGAATGCCCTGCTCCTTGGCCACCTCGGCGATCACCGGCAGGGTGGAGAAGGCGGTGTGACCTGTACCGGCCAGCATGGTCATCAGGTAGGTGACGACCGGGGCGGCGAAGGTGATGTGCTTGGGATTCTTACGCAGAGCCTTCTCGGCCAGGTGCACCAGATAGTCCATCCCGCCGGCCAGCTGCATGCAGGCGATGGCGCAGATGACGGACGCGATGATCATGATCACGTCCCAGGGCACATAGGTCACCAGCTGATCACTCGGGATGGGCATGCCCAGCCCCCAGGTCAGCACCAATACCCCCAGACCACCGGCGAAGCCGATGCCTATGCTGCCTATCCGGGCCCCCAGATAGATAGCGGCGAGCACCACAAGTAACTCGATTCCAATCATAGCGAACACTCCATTTTCCAGTTTTTTTAGGTTTTATTGGGCTGAAAAGCCAATTCCCGATGGGGCTTGCAGGAGGCCGCTCGGGAATTGACTCTATGGGCCGGGATGACCCCGGCCCATCTGCTCGCTTATACGGTGGCTTCGCGGGTGTAACGCTTGGCCTTGTATTGCGGGTTCATCAGGTTCTCGATGGAGAGGATCTCGTCCAGCTGTTCGGCGGTCAGCAGGCCGCGTTCCAGCACGACTTCGCGGACGTTCTTGCCGGTCTGGGCGCAGATCTTGCCGACGATGTCCCCTTCATGGTGGCCGATGAAGGGGTTCAGGTAGGTCACGATGCCGATGGAGTTCAGCACGTGGTTCATGCAGATTTCCGGGTTGGCGGTGATCCCTTCCACGCACTTCTCGCGCAGGGAGATACAGGCTTTTTCCATCAGGCTCAGGGATTCGAACATGGCCTGACCAATGACCGGCTCCATGACGTTCAGCTGCAGCTGACCGGCTTCGGCGGCGAAGGTGATGGTGACGTCGTTGCCGAATACCTTGAAGCAGGACTGGTTGACCACTTCCGGAATGACCGGGTTGACCTTGGCCGGCATGATGGAGGAACCGGCCTGCATTTCCGGCAGGTTGATCTCTTTGAGCGCGGTGCGCGGACCGGAGGAGAGCAGACGCAGGTCGTTACAGATCTTGGAGAGCTTCATGGCCATGCGCTTGATGGCGCCGTGCAGCATCACATAGGCGCCGCAGTCGGAGGTCGCCTCGATCAGATCCTCGGCCGGGACGTAGGCACGACCGGTGATCTCGGCCAGGCGCTTGATGGCCAGGGCGGAGTACTCGGGCGGGGTGTTCAGACCGGTACCGATGGCGGTGGCGCCCAGGTTCACTTCCAGCAGCAGCTCCTGGCAGCGCTTGATGGACTTGATCTCCTCGCGCAGGGTGACGGCGAAGGCGTGGAACTCCTGGCCCAGGGTCATGGGCACGGCGTCCTGCAGCTGGGTGCGGCCCATCTTCAGGATGCTCTTGAACTCCTTGGCCTTGACGTCGAAGGCGGCGATCAGCGCTTCCAGAGCGTGCAGGGTGGTGTCTGTGCTGTTGACCACGGCCACGCGGAAACCAGTGGGGTAAGCATCGTTGGTGGACTGGCACTTGTTGACGTGATCGTTCGGGTTGATGACGTCGTAGCGGCCCTTCTCCAGCCCCATCAGCTCGAGGGCGATGTTGGCAAGCACCTCGTTGGTGTTCATGTTGACGGAGGTGCCGGCGCCGCCCTGGTAGACGTCGACCGGGAACTGGTCGAAGCATTTGCCGGTGTTCAGCATCAGGTCGCAGGCTTCGATGATCTTGTCGGCGATCTCGGGACGAATGGTCCCCAGCTCACCGTTGGCCAGCGCAGCGGCCTTCTTGGTCAGGACCATGCCACGGACGAATTCGGGAACGTCAGAAATCTTCTGAGTGCTGATCTTGAAGTTCTCGACGGCGCGCAGGGTGTGCACTCCGTAATAGAGGTCGTTGGAAACTTCTTTGGTGCCCAGCAGGTCTTCTTCAATGCGGACGTTCTTGATGTCACTCATTGTAATGCCTCAGAAATCAGATAAATGGAAACGATCCTCACCGAGTGGTCGCGATTTCCCTACGCACATTTCATCCTGAAGCACCACACATCGGGTGGGGCAGTTGGGAGCCCGTGCTCCCTGTGCAATGACTGGTGTTGATCTTACCTCAATCGGGGTATCTGGTATTAGACCTGGATCACTAAATTTGAGGCGACCCCAAATTTCTTGTGGTCATTAAACAGATATTGCAATCGAGCGATTAACTGTGACAGAACAATCATTTCGATCCCAGTTGGCAAGGCAAATATTTTTCCGGATCCCGGGCGGTGAGGCGGGACGGGCTTGAAAAATGGCCAGATGTCCCCACTTTGATGTCAGGAGACCCGTTCCGCTGCCCCCACAGGAGCCCTGCTCCGCCGACGGCATCCCGTTCGGGGCCATTCATTCATTGCACTGAGGTTGCTATGGGCAAGTTGTTACTGTTGTTGGTTGGCCTGGTATTGCTGGAGCTCACCGTGATGATCGAGGTGGGGTCCGTGATCGGCGCCTTGCCGACCGTGGGCTTGCTGGTGCTGACCGCAGTGCTGGGCTCCTCCCTGGTGCGCAGCGAGGGGATCAAGACCCTGTTCAGCGCCCAGCAGAAGATGCAGCAGGGGGAGATGCCGGGCCGCGAGGTGATGGGCGGCATGATGCTGGCGCTGGCCGGCCTCTTGCTGATCATCCCGGGCTTCGTGACCGACTTCTTCGGCATACTGCTGTTGCAGCCCTGGCTGCGCAACCGCCTGGCCGACAAGCTGATCGGCAGCAACCAGTTCAGGATGCAGATGGGGGGCTTCCAGACCCGCCAGCAGCCGTTCGAGCCGGTGCCAGGGGATGACAGACCCGGACAGCCCCCGCGCGGCGGCAACACCATCGAAGGGGAGTTCGAGCGCAAGGAGTAAGCCTCCCTCCACAGCGTCACCTCAGGGCGCCCCCTGATGACACAGTCGCTCGAACCGGCGGTGGGCATAGCCCCAGGCCAACAGGCCCGCCGCCAGGTTCGCCAGCAGTATCCCCAGATAGATCCCCTGTTCTCCCCCCAGCCTTGCCCCCAGCCAGGCCCCTGGCAGCAGGAAGCCAAACAGCCTGATGCCGTTGATCAGCAGTGACACAGTGGAGGCCCTGACCCCGTTGAGCGCCGAGGCCAGCAGCATCACCATGCCCTGAAAACCGTAGCCGATGGGTACCAGATGCAGATAGAGCACGATGAGGCGCACGACTTGCGGATGATCGCTGAACAGCTCGGCGATGGTGGGGGCCAGCAGCCAGACGAGGCCGTAGACTCCGAGCTGGAACAGCAGGGCGAAGCGCATGCAGAGTAGCAGGGCCGCCTTGGCACGGGCCGGATTGCCCGCCCCGCAGTTCTGCGAGACGAAGGGGGCCAGCACGGAGGAGAGCGCCATCATCACGATCAGCAGCAGGGCCTCGACCCGGGATGCCGCGCCGTAGGCGGCCACCACCTCGGTGCCCAGGCCGGCGAAGATCACCATCAGCACGGCGTTGGCCAGGGGATTGAGCATGTTGGTGAAGGAGGCCGGCACCGCCACGTGCAGCAGGGCCCGCCAGTGGGCCAGCAGTTGAGGGCGGGGGGAGAGGCGCCAGGTCAGCAGCTTCTCCCGCTTGCGCAGCAGATGGAGGCTGACCAGCATGGCCATCAACCAGGAGAGGGAGGTGGCGATGGCGGCCCCCCGTATGCCCCATTCGGGGAAAGGGCCGGGCCCGAAAATGAGCAGGGGATCCAGCACGCCGTTGACCAGGCCGGCCACCCCCATCACCAGGCTGGGGGTCTTGGTGTCCCCCGTGGTCCGGAGGGCGGCATTGCCGACCATGGGCACGACCAGCAGGGGGACGGTCAGGTACCAGATCAGCATGTAGTCGTGGATGAGGGAGATGAGCTCGGCACTGGCCCCCAGCAGGCTGAACAGCGGGGTAATGGTCAGCGCCCCCAGCAGGGCGAGCAGGGTCACCAGCACGACGGCGAGGAACAGGCAGTCTGTGGTGATGCGGGCCGCCTCGTCGTGGCGGCCCTGGCCCAGGGCATGGCCGAGCAGGGCGCACAGGCCCGCCCCCAGCCCCATGGTCAGGGAGGTGACCACGAAGGTAACCGGGAAGGTGAAGCTGATGGCGGCGAGCGCTTGGGTGCCCAGCATGCCGATGAAGAAGGTATCGACCAGGTTGAAGGCGAGGATGGCAACGATGCCGAGGATCATGGGGCCCGTCATGCGCAGCAGCACTGGCGTCATGGGGGCGATCAGCATGGGATTGGGTCGGCTCAAGGCAATGTCTCTATGTGCTTTGGGCCTGAATGCTGGCCGTGTCCATCCGCCTTCCTGATTGGGGGTGGGTGATCAATCTGATTGGGGGTGGGTGATCAATCAAAGGCGTTCATAGTACGTGAAAATATTTTTTTTGTATTTGCCCTTGAAGGGCTAACCAGATTGCCCCAGATCAGGGGCATAACAAATTTGGCCGACTGCGGCCATTCCTCAAGCAACACAGAGACTCATTTTGGGAGAGTTATCGATGAAAATTCGTCCACTGCACGACCGCGTCATCATCAAGCGCATCGAAGCTGAAGCCAAATCCGCTGGCGGTATCGTCTTGACTGGCACTGCGGCCCAGAAGTCCACCCGTGGTGAAGTTCTTGCCGTGGGGACTGGTCGAATTCTGGACAATGGGGATGTCAAGGCCCTCGCCGTCAAGGTGGGTGACAAGGTGATCTTCAACGAAGGCTACGGCGTGAAGACCGAGAAGCTGGATGGCCAGGACGTGCTGATCCTGTCCGAGACCGACATCCTGGCGATTGTCGAAGAGTAATCACTCCCCTTTTCCCGAATTGATTTAAGGATTGAAGAACATGGCAGCTAAAGAAGTTAAGTTTGGCAACGAAGCCCGCATCAAGATGCTGGAAGGCGTGAACATCCTGGCCGATGCCGTCAAGGTGACCCTGGGCCCGAAAGGCCGCAACGTGGTACTGGACAAGTCCTTCGGCGCCCCGACAATCACCAAGGATGGCGTCTCCGTTGCCCGCGAAATCGAACTGGAAGACAAGTTCCAGAACATGGGCGCCCAGATGGTCAAGGAAGTCGCTTCCAAGGCCAACGATGCCGCCGGTGATGGTACCACTACCGCCACCGTACTGGCTCAGGCCATCGTCAACGAAGGCCTGAAGGCCGTTGCCGCCGGCATGAACCCCATGGATCTGAAGCGCGGCATCGACAAGGCCGTGACCGCCGCCGTCGCCGAGCTGCAGGCGCTGTCCACCCCTTGTGCCGACAACAACGCCATCGCCCAGGTCGGGACCATCTCCGCCAACTCCGACGAGAAGGTGGGCGCCCTGATCGCCGAAGCCATGGACAAGGTCGGCCGTGACGGCGTCATCACCGTCGAAGATGGCCAGGGTCTGGAAGATGAGCTGGCAGTCGTTGAAGGCATGCAGTTCGACCGCGGCTACCTCTCCCCCTACTTCGTCAACAAGCCGGAAACCGGTGCCGTCGAGCTGGATGACCCCTTCATCCTGCTGGTGGACAAGAAGGTCTCCAACATCCGCGAAATGCTGCCGGTGCTGGAAGGCGTGGCCAAGGCGGGCAAACCGCTGATCATCGTGGCCGAAGACGTGGAAGGCGAAGCGCTGGCGACCCTGGTGGTCAACACCATGCGTGGCATCGTGAAAGTGGCCGCCGTCAAGGCACCGGGCTTTGGCGATCGTCGCAAGGCCATGCTGCAGGATATCGCCATCCTGACCGGCGGTACCGTGATCTCCGAAGAAGTGGGCATGGAGCTGGAAAAAGCGACCCTGGAAGACCTGGGCCGTGCCAAGCGCATCGTCATCACCAAAGAGAACACCACCATCATCGATGGCGTGGGTGATGCCGCCCTGATCGAGAGCCGCGTGGCCCAGATCCGTCAGCAGATCGAAGAGACCTCTTCCGACTACGATCGCGAGAAGCTGCAAGAGCGCGTGGCCAAGCTGGCCGGCGGTGTTGCCGTGATCAAGGTGGGTGCCGCCACCGAAGTCGAGATGAAAGAGAAGAAAGCCCGTGTCGACGATGCCCTGCACGCGACCCGTGCCGCCGTTGAAGAGGGTGTGGTTGCCGGTGGTGGTGTGGCGCTGGTGCGCGTTGCCGCCAAGCTGGCCTCCCTGCGCGGTGACAACGAAGACCAGAACGTGGGTATCAAGGTCGCCCTGCGCGCCATGGAAGCCCCGCTGCGTCAGATCGTCATCAACGCCGGTGAGGAAGCCTCCGTCATCGCCAATGCCGTGAAGAACGGCGAAGGCAACTTCGGCTACAACGCCTACACCGAACAGTATGGCGACATGCTGGCCATGGGTATCCTGGATCCGACCAAGGTCACCCGTTCCGCCCTGCAGTTCGCCTCTTCCGTGGCCGGCCTGATGATCACCACAGAGTGCATGATCTCCGAGCTGCCGAAGAAAGATGCCCCTGCCATGCCTGATATGGGTGGCATGGGTGGCATGGGTATGATGTAATCCTGCCTGCCATAGTTATCAAACGGCTCGCTTTTGCGGGCCGTTTTTTTTAGTGCTACTAAGCTGAAGTTATCGATAGTGAAATGATTGAGGTGAACATGCGATATTTAGGTCTGTTGCCGTTACTCTTCGCCCTTGTCGTGCCTGGCGTGACCCTGGCCGCCCCGCAGGGGCCGGTGATCCTCAAGGTGACGGGGAACCTGGATCCCTCCAACCCGGCGGATGGGGAGGTGCTGTTCGACATGGCGATGATCCAGGCGCTGCCACAGCACGAGATAGTGACGAGCAATCCCTGGGTGGACAAGCCGCACAAGTACGTGGGGCCCAGGTTGGCGGATGTATTGACGGCCGTGAAGGCCAATGGCAAGAGCATCACGCTCACCGCCCTGAACAGTTTCCAGATACGGATCAACTGGGATAAGGTCAGGCAATACGATCCCATCCTGGCCTGGCAGGACGACGGGGTGACCATGCGGGTACGTGACAAGGGGCCACTCTGGTTTATCCTGCCACTGGATCAGCATCCCGAACTCAAGCGTTCCGAGTTCACAGACATGATGATCTGGCAACTGAGTGCGATCGATATTCAGCAGTAGAGACGGTGGTTTACGGGAGTCATGGGTGAAAGCGAAGACCAGGGCCTGGCCCTTACTCGGCGTTCTTTATCTATCCATTCTGTTGTTCACGGGTAGCACTCTGTATTGCCTGGTGCAGATACAGAATGCGACCCGGGTGATGGAAAAGTACACCTATGACGTCTCCTGGGCCCTGATGCAGCTGCAGCTGGAGCTGGGCCGATTTCTCAATGCCGTCGAGATTTACCACTATGGCGGACTCGATCACGAGTCCCTGCTGCTGCGCTATGACATCCTGTGGAGCCGAACTCCCATTCTGCTGGGCGGGCAACTGCGCAAGAGCCTGGGGGACAATCCGAAGACGCTGCGGCTGGTGCAGCTGACCGAGAGCAGCATCCGCAAGCTGGAGCCTGAGCTGACCAGGTTGAAGCCGGGGACGCCGGACTACCAGCAGATCATGATGACCCTTGCGCCCTTGCAGGAGCCGCTCTCCTACTCTCTTGCCTCCATGATGCAGAAGAACATCAACGTCTATTCGGGCAACGACAAGCGCTTTGGCCAGCTGCGCGATGCGTTGTTGTTCATGGTGCTGGGCCTGGTGATCTCCGTCATTCTGCTCAGCGGTCTGCTGGTGCGGGAGGCGAGGCGCCATTTCCGGACGGCCCGGGTCGACGCACTGACCGGATTGCCGAATCGGCTGGCCCTGCTGGAGAAGATGGAATCCTATGTCACCCGCGATACCTCCTTCGGTCTGGTGCTGGTCGATATCAACGATTTTCGGGACATCAACAGCAAGTTCGGCTACAACACCGGCGACATCCTGCTGCAAGAGCTGGCGAAGCGGCTGCGAGCCCTGTGCGAGAACGGCGAGTGGGTGGCGCGTCTCGGGGGCGATCAGCTTGCCATGCTGCAACGGGAGGGAAGCGATCTGCGCCAGGTCAGGGAGCTCGTGGCCAGAGTGCTCCACTCCATCAAGCAAGACATCATCATCGACAACTATCCCTTCCGGCTGGAGGTGGGCATAGGCATCGCCTTCTTCCCCACGGACAGCAACCAGACCCAGGAGCTGCTGAGCCGGGCGGAGCAGGCCCTGTCCCACAGTCGCAAGACCCATGTCCCCTACGTCATTTACGACAGCTCGCTGCTCAACGAGACGGCCAGACGCAAGCACCTGGCCTCCGATATGGTGATGGCGCTCGAGCACAATGCCCTCGAGCTCTATTACCAGCCTATCGTCAATCTGGAGAGCGGACGCTGCGAGGCCGTCGAGGCGCTGCTGCGCTGGCGCCACCCCGAACTGGGCTTCATCCCCCCCAACGAGGTGATCCAGGTGGCGGAGGAGTTCCAACTGGCCGAGAAGCTGGGGAGCTGGATCCTGAAAACGGCGTGCGAGCAGCTCCATCAGTGGCAGCACTTGGGGCTGGTGGATCTGCAGATGTGCGTCAACATCTCTCCCGGCATGTACCAGCGCAACCTGCTGAAGCTGGTGGCCCGGGCCCTGATGGAACACCACATCCCCGCCGCCAGCCTGGTGCTGGAGGTGACGGAAGACACCACCATGCGCGAGGTGAAGAACTCCCTGCAGTTGATGCAGGACCTCAGCCAGCAGGGGGTGCACTTGGCGCTGGACGACTTCGGAACTGGCTACTCCTCCCTCAGCTACCTGCAGAAGCTGCCGGTGAGCAAGGTGAAGATAGACAGATCCTTCATCCAGGGCATCGATACCTCCATCGAGGCGGCCGAGTTGGTGGCCAACATCTGCCGGATGGGCTCCATGCTGGGCAAGAAGCTGGTGTGTGAAGGGATCGAGACCCAGGGTCAGCTCGACGTGCTGCGCTCCCTGACCGACATCCACCTGTACGGCCAAGGTTATCTGTTCAGCCGCCCGGAGCATGCTGAAAAGGCCTATCAGACCTTGCTGGAGATGGAGGAGCGCTGGCTGGCCCGGCGCTCGCCGGACAAGGCATATCTGCGCTGAGCGATATGGCTCATGTCTCACCGGGCCCGGCCGATAGTCTCTTGGCAGGAGGTACACAATGGATATTTCTAGCTCTGCAAATGCGTCGTTCGGTTCTGCTCTGATGGTGGCCAGCCTGGCCAAGAAGCAGCAGACCCAGGAGGGCGAATCCGCACTGAAACTGCTGGAAACGGCAGCGCAATCCGCACCGGCAGTGCCGACATCGGCCAGCGCTTCCCTCGGAAGCAGGATCGACATTCGCGTCTGATCTGAACGAAAAAGCCCCCATCTCTCGATGGGGGCTTTCTTTTTTTATTGGGCTTTACCAGACGATTTCCCTGAGTCGGTCGATGTTCAGACCGGGAAGGGAGCCGGCGCCTCGAAGGTCATCCGCTCGCCGCTGCGGGGGTGGCTGATGGTCAGACTGGCCGCATGGAGATAGAGATGGGGGGCCGCCGCCAGTGCATCCGGGTGGGCGTAGAGGTTGTCCCCCAGGATGGGGTGACCCAGTTCCAGCATGTGCACCCGCAGCTGATGGGAGCGACCGGTAATCGGGGTCAGCTTGATCAGGCTGTTGCCGCTCTCCACCTTCAGCTTCTGCCACAGAGTCAGGGCATGACGCCCCTCCTCGAAGTCCACCTTCTGTTTCGGCCGGTTGGGCCAGTCGACGCAAAGCGGCAGATCCACTTCACCCGAATCCGGCTCCGGCTCGCCCCACACCCAGGCGAGGTAGTGCTTCTCGGTTTCCCGCTCGCGGAATTGCCGGCTCAGCTCACGGTGGGAGTTGGGGTTGAGGGGGATCACCAGCACGCCTGTGGTCGCCATATCGAGACGATGGGCTGCCGCCGCCTTGGGGTGCTGCTGCTTGACCCGATGCAGGACGCTGTCTTCATTCTCGGGGCCGCGCCCGGGGACGCTCAGCAGGCCGGTGGGCTTGTTGACCACCATGATGTCCTTGTCCTTGAACAGGATATCGAGCCAGGGTTCCAGGGGCGGTGAGTATTCAAACATAGCGTCTCGCATCTTTGGTCAAAGCGGGGGCAAGCCCCCATCAGTTATGGGTAACCACGATAATAAAGTGCATGGCATCCAACTCGCGTTGGGTCTGGTCGTTATCAACCAGACGATGCCTTAACAGTTTTATCAGTTATGGGTAACCACGATAAAAAGTGCATGGCATCCAACTCGCGTTGGGTCTGGTCGTTATCAACCAGACGATGCCTTCACAGTTTTATCAGTTATGGGTAACCACGATAAAAGTGCATGGCATCCAGCTTGAGTTGGATCTAGTCGTTAGCAACCAGATGATGCCAGCACCGTTTTATCAGTTATGGGTAACCACGATAAAGCGGATGGCATCCAGCTTGAGCTGGGTCTGGTCGATCAGGTGGTGCAATTCTGCCTGCAGATTGCGCAGATAATCCAGCTCGCTGTCGCGCACATTCGGATTGACCGCCTTGAGCGCCTCCAGACGATCGAGATCCTGCTGCAGGGTCTGCGTCATCTGGGCACGGGCCTTGTCGACAATCCCGGCCTTCAGCCCTTCGGCAATAGCCTGACCCTGGCCGATGAGGCCGTGGATCACCGGCTGGGATGCGGTGACTAGCTTGCTGCCGAGGTGACGATTGACCGGCGTCAACTGGCGGTTGAAGGCATCGAAAGCCACCTTGTCGCCCAGGTTGTTGCCGCTCTTGTCCATCAGCAGCCGGATCGGGGTCGGCGGCATGAAGCGGTAAAGCTGGGGATGAGCCGCGGACTCGGCGACGAAGATGAGCTCCAGCAGGATGGAACCGACCGGCAGCGCCTTGTTCTTGAGCAGGGCCACCGAGGTGGCACCGATCTCGGATCCCAGGATGAGGTCGATACCGCCGCGCATCATGGGGTGATCCCAGGAGAGCAGCGCCATGTCGTCCCGCGACAGGGCGGTGGGGCGATCGAAGGTGATGGTCATGCCGTCCTGGGGCAGCCCCGGGAAGCTCGGTACCAGCATGTGATCCCCCGGTGTCAGCACCAGGGCATTCTCGCCGCGATCGTCCTGGTTGACGCCGATCTCGTCGAACATCTTGAGGGCGAAGGAGATCATGGCGGTGTCGTCGTCTTCGGCAGCGAGCTTCTCGACCAGTTGCTGGGCGGCGGTTCCTCCGCAGGAGTGGATCTCCAGCAGGCGATCGCGACCCTGTTCCAGCCTGGCCTTGAGCGGCTCGTGTAGCTCGCGGGTGCGGGTCAGCAGCGCTTCGAGGGGCGCTTGATCGCCGGTGTTGGCGGCCAGCAGCTCGAACAGCTCGTCACGCACTGCCTCGAATACCGGGCGGGCGGTCGGGCAGGTCTGCTCGAACGCATCCAGACCGTCGTGATACCAGAGCAGCAGGGCGCGCTGGGAGGTGCCCTCCAGATAGGGGACGTGGATCTCGACGGTGTTCTGCTGACCGATGCGATCCAGACGACCGATGCGCTGTTCCAGCAGATCCGGGTTGAGGGGCAGATCGAACAGCACCAGGTGGCTGGCAAACTGGAAGTTGCGACCCTCGGAACCGATCTCGGAGCAGAGCAGCACCTGGGCTCCACCTTCCTGCTGGGCAAAATAGGCGGAGGCCTTGTCCCGCTCGAGGATGGACATCCCTTCGTGGAACACGGCGGCGCGGATCCCCTCGCGGGTACGCAGCGCCTCTTCCAGGGCGATGGCGGTGGCAGCCTCGGAGCAGATCACCAGCACCTTCTGCTGACGGGCGCCGAGCAGCAGCTCCAGCAGCCAGTCGACGCGCGGGTCGAACTGGGTCCAGCTGGCGTTGTCACCTTCGAACTGCTGGAAGATCTTCTCGGGATAGAGGTAGCGCAGGGCGCGGGTCTGCAGATCACCGCCATTACCACCCATCATGCCCATCACCTTGATGGCGGTCTTGTACTGCTCCGGCAGCGGCATGGGGTAGACGTTGAGATGGCGCTCGGGGAAACCCTGGATGTTGGCTCGGCTGTTGCGAAACAGCACCCGGCCGGTGCCGTGTTGATCCAGCAGCTTGGCGACCGCCTGTTGGCGGGCGGCGGCATCGCTCAGATCCAGTCCTTCCAGCTGGCTGGCGAGGATCTGTCTGGCTTCATCGCTCAGCGTCTCGCCATCCAGCAATTCTTGGGCGGCGCTCGCGACCTGACCATAGGCCTGCTCCTCGGCGAGGAAGGCGTCGTAGTCGTAGAAGCGCTCCGGGTCGAGCAGGCGCAGACGGGCGAAGTGGCTCTGGTGGCCCAGCTGATCCGGGGTGGCGGTGAGCAGCAGCACGCCAGGCACCTGTTCGGCCAGCGCCTCCACCATCTCGTAGGCACGGCTCGGCGCCTCCTCGCTCCACTCCAGATGGTGCGCCTCGTCGACGACCAGCAGATCCCACTCGGCTTCCAGCACCTGCTCGAAGCGACGGCGCTTCTTGCGCAGGAAGTCGAGGCTGCAGATCACCAGCTGTTCGGTCTCGAAGGGATTCTCCGCATCGGCGAACGCCTCGATGCAGCGCTCCTCGTCAAACAGGGAGAAGTGCAGGTTGAAGCGGCGCAGCATCTCGACCAGCCACTGATGCTGCAGCGTTTCGGGCAGTAGGATCAGCACCCGATGGGCGCGGCCGGAGAGCAGCTGCTGATGGATGATCATGCCCGCTTCTATGGTCTTGCCCAGGCCCACCTCATCGGCCAGCAGCACGCGCGGGGCGTAGCGGTGACCCACTTCGTGAGCGATATAGAGCTGGTGCGGGATCAGGCTGACTTTACCGCCCGCCAGGCCGCGAGTCGGGTTGCGACGACGCTGGTGCTGGTTGACCAGCGCCTCATAACGCAGGGTGAAACGGGACATGCGGTCGATTTGACCGGCGAACAGACGATCCTGCGGCTTGTTGAACTTGATGAAGTTGTTGAGAAACACTTCCTTGAGGACGACAGGCTCATCGGTGTCGGTGCGCGTGCCGACATATATAAGCAGGCCGTCTTTCTCCTGCACTTCTTCGACCGTCATGGTCCAGTCTTCGTGACTGGCTATCTGATCGCCCACATTGAAGCTGACCCGGGTCACCGGCGCCTCTTCTTTGGCATACATGCGGTTTTCACCGGTAGCCGGAAACAACAGGGTAACCATGCGTCCTTCAACAGCAACGACTGTTCCCAAACCCAGATCCGTCTCTGTATCACTGATCCAACGCTGGCCAAGTGCAAAAGGCATTAAACTCTCCAAAGCCCAAGAGTGTGGTAATCGCAAAGGGGCGCTATGTTACCCGAAGGCGGAAGCCCGATCATCATGGTTATGGCGTTCTGAAAAGCCAATTCGATACAACCTTGATCCGTCGACATCACGTATCCCCCTATAAATATAAAACGCGAGCGAATGGCACCCTTATTGGCTGCCAATACAGCACATTGCTGCATTAGTGAGCGAACGAACCGTGGGTGCCATCTTTTTGCAATAATCCCCTTGCCAGAACAAATCCGCTCCCTATAATGCGCCTCCATCGACACGGCAAACGGCAACGCAAACAACCCGGTCGATGACCTCGAAAAGCCTGTGAAAATAAGGCTTGACTCGAGAAGGCGGTTGAGTAGAATGCCACTCCCGCAGCAGCCAAAAGCTGCGTCGCTCTTTAACA
>NZ_JBFODA010000063.1:0-160911 GCF_040908055.1 Aeromonas sp. R7-4 | reverse complement strand
GATAGGTGGGGTGTGTAAGCGCGGCGACGTGTTGAGCTAACCCATACTAATTACCCGTGAGGCTTAACCATACAACACCCAAGAAGTGTTCGAAGGCTTGTAGCAGATACCGAGAACGAATAATTAAATCAGCTTTTTCAGATTGAAGATTTTGCCTGGCGGCAATAGCGCAGTGGAACCACCTGACCCCATGCCGAACTCAGAAGTGAAACGCTGTAGCGCCGATGGTAGTGTGGCATTCGCCATGCGAGAGTAGGACACTGCCAGGCACCCAACACGAAAAACCCCGCTCATTTGAGCGGGGTTTTTTAATGCCTGAAATTCTTCATCCCTTCCATTTTCTGTACGTTACGCCCCTTCGACCCGCTCCGCACAGGGCAGCACCATATTGACGACGCCATCTTCCAGCTGGATATCGATCTTGAAGCCGAGTCGCCTGGCCAGGTTGATCATGCCACGGTTGCTGGGCATGGTCATGCCCGACAGCTGAACTATGCCGCGCTCTCTGGCATAGCGCACTATCTTCTCCATCATCAGCTTGCCAAGCCCCAGCCCTTTCAGGTCGGAGCGCACCAGGATGGCAAACTCGGCGTCGCTCAGATCCGGCGTCGAGATAGCGCGTACCACCCCTAAGATCTGCTCTTTCCGTTCCCCATCCTGTCCCACGGCGACAAAGGCCATCTCCCGGTCGTAATCGATCTGGGTCATACGGGCCAGCTCCTCATGGCCCAGCTCCCCTACATCGGCGAAGAAGCGCTTGTACCTGTCTTCGTCGGAGACTTGCAGCACGAACTGCTTGTGGGCCGGTTCGTCCTCCGGCCGGATCGGGCGAAGCAGCACATGGCTCTGATCCTTGAGCCAGGCGCCCTCCTCCAGCTCGGTGGGATAGGGACGAATGGCCAGCGGCAACATCGGTTGCCCCTTTTCCATCAACACCAGGCGGGCATCCAGGATCACCATCTCTTCGCCGCAGGCCTGCAGCGGGTGCAGATCCAGCTCCTGGATTTCGGGGAAGGCCAACAGCAGCTCGGATAGTTGGCACAACACCTGGCCGAGGGCGTCGATATCGAGCCGTACCGGGCTGGCCTGCTCGCGGATCTTGCCGTCCTTGAGGGCGCCGATGATCTGGTAGCGCGCCAGCGCCTGGTTGAGGGGCGGCAGGGCGGCGACCATCTCGCGGGGCTCGGCGCCGGACTCCCCTAGCAGGATGACGGGGCCGAACACGGGATCCTGCTGCAGGCGGATCCGCAGCTCCAGCCCGCCGCTGCGGCGGGCCATGCGCTGTACCAGCAGGCCCTCGATGCGGGCGCCGGGATCGTGCTGGCGTACCCTGTCCAGGATGGCGTCCGCCGCCTGGGCGACCTCCGCCGAGGTGCGCAGATTCAACATGACGCCGTGTACTTCGGACTTATGGGCGATGTCGGGGGAGCGCAACTTCACCGCCACCGGGTAGCCTATCTGCTCCGCCGTCAGGGCGGCCTCGATGGCATCGGAGACAATCCAGGTGGACAGGGTGGAGAGCCCGGCGGCCTGCAAGATGGGGTGAGCGAGGTGGGTATCCAGCACGCGCTGCTGGCGATCCAGCGCCTGCCGGAGCAGTTGCTGGCAGCGCTCGACATCGAGCCTGTCCCCGTGCAGAGAGGCCGGGGTTTCCATCAGCTGCTTCTGGTTGCGGCGGTATTCCACCATGTGCATGAAGGCGGTAACGGCACTCTCCGGAGTGCGATAGGTGGGGATCCCCGCCTCGTTGAACAGGCGACGCCCCTCCTGGGCGGAGTATTCCCCCGCCCAGTTGGTGAGGATGTTGAACCGCCTGGCCCTGGGATGCTGCCTGATAAAGGCGATCAGCTCGTGTGCCAGTGTCACACCGCGGGCGGTCAGCGATGGGGCGTGGATCAGCAGGATGGCGTCGGCGCCCTCCCCTTGCAACAGAGTTTCCAGCGCGCTCTTGTAGGCCTCGATATCGGCATCGCTGCCGATGTCGAGGGGCGGCATCGCCAGCTTGCCCCCCCGAGACAGCAGGACGTCTGCTGCCATGTTGGCGAGGCCGCGTCCATTGGAGAGGATGGCGAGCCGCTCCCCCTTGAGCGTCAGGGAGTGGCTCAGGGTCTCGACGGTGGCAAACAGCTCGTGGGTGTCCCGCACCCGCAACATGCCGGCGCGGCGGATGGCGGCGTCATAGACGTTGTCGAGGCCGTTGGCCGGGTCGTGCCGGCCGCTCTTGAGCACCAGGATGGGCTTGTTGCGGGAGGCGGCGCGGGCGGCGGAGAGAAAGTGCCTCGCATCGTGCAGCTTGTCCATGTAGATCAGGATGGCGCGGGTTGCCCCGTCGCGGGAGAGCTGATCCAGCAGTTGACCGAAGTCGATGTCGCAGTGATCCCCGAGGGAGATGAAGGCCGAGAAGCCGAGCTCGCGCTGCTTGGCCCAGTCGAGGATGGTGGTGCTGACTGCAGCGGACTGGGAGAGAAATGCCACCTGCCCCGGGGTGGCGGCGATGGGCGAGAAGCTGGCGTTGATCCCCTGGCCCGGCAGCAGCATGCCCATGCTGTTGGGGCCGAGCAGGCGGATGCCGTACTGCCGGCACAGCTCTCTGAGCCGTTGGCGCTCGTCACCGGAGAACTGGGCAGCCAGTATGATGGCGGCCCCGGTTCCCTTCTTGCCGAGCTCCTCGATAAGCGGCAACACCCGTTCGCGCCGGGTGCAGACGATGGCGAGATCCGGCGCTAGGGGCAGGCTGGCGATATCGGGATAGGCTAGTACCCCTGCGACGGCCTGGCTGTGAGGTGCAACCGGCAATACGGGGCCCTTGAACTGGCCTGCCAGCAGGTGCCTGATGACCACATGGCCGGCCTTCTGCGGATCGCCGGAGGCGCCGATGACGGCGATAGAGTGAGGTTTGAAGAGGCGATCCAGGCCGCTTGGTTTCATGGGCACTCCTCGTGGCGACCCCCGGGGCGAGGGTGACGGATGGTGCCAGTCTAATACGCTTTGCGTGCGCGATCTGTGACCGATTGCGGATCACGACCGGGCCAGGGCATTGGCGCGCAGATAAAAGCGCAGCTCGCCCTGAATGCATTGCACCGTGGCCAGGTGCCTGTCCTGCAAATAGATCTCCTGTTCCCGATCGAGTTCATGGCGCTGAACCCCGAGGCTTTGCAGATATTCTGCGAACAGGATGGCACTGCGGATTTCGACAAGATGCTGGCTCACGCTCTATCCCCTGATGGTGGCTGGATGTGGCGGCCAGTCTCTCCTCTTCTGCGCGACTTTCATACTGACACATTTGACACCGACCCGTTGCGGGCTCAGCGTGCACCGTTCTGGCCGCGCGCCGTATCCCAGAAGGCGCGGATCAGCGGCTCCTCCAGCCGTTTCTTCTGTACGGCGATGCCCACATCGAATGGCTTGAGGGCGGGTTTGGGCTCGACGATACGCACCTTGTCCCCCATGGGACTGTGATCGATCACGGCGGCGGGAACCACGCCAACGCCAAAGCCGAGCGCCACCATGGCGACTATGCCCTCGTTGCCCGCCACCTCGGCGTAGAGGTTGGGGGCTATCCCCTTGTTGCGCAGCCACTGATCGCAGCGTTTTCTGGCCAGCCCCTGCTCGGAGAGGATCAGGGGCAGCCTCTCCCAGTCCGGCTCGCCCTGCTGGAACCACTGGCTCGACTGCGGGGCGGCCCGGGGGGCGATAAAGACCAGCGGGACTTGCTGCAGGCTGGCAAATTCCAGCTTGGAGGAGAGCGCGTCCGGCCGCGCGGCGATGGCCAGATCGGCTTCGTCCGCCAGGATCTTGTCCACCGCCAGCGCCGGGTCCCCGGTTTCCAGCTTGATCTCCAGCTGGGGATAGCGGCGGCGGAAGCGTTCCAGCACTTCGGGTAGCAGGAAGTAGCTTGCAGTCACCGAGCAGAAGACCCGCAGCCGGCCCTGCAGCGGTTCGTCGCTGCGCTTGAGCTCCTGTCTGAGTCGGCGCCACTCCTGCAACAGGCTGCCGCCAAACTCCCGCAGCTTCTCGCCCGCAGGGGTGAGCCGCACCGAGCGATTGTCCCGCTCGAACAGCACGCAGCCGGTCTCCTGCTCCAGCCGCTGGATGGCGCGGCTCAGGGTGGAGGGGCTGACCGCCATGGCGTCGGCGCTCTTGCCGAAATGGAGGGAGTCGGCGAGGTGGAGAAACAGCTCGAGATTGCGAAGATCCATCTTTCAATTCCTGCTAAGGCGTGTAGTGGCGACGGCGTTCGTGGTTCCTTGCGCCCTGTGGCGGCGAAACGGGGCGAGATTGCGGCGTCTCACATTTCAATAAATGCAACGTACTGTTTCGAATATATCAGTTCAGGCAATAAGTGTCCCACGCTATAGTGGTTTGGACAACGCCGTTACCCGGCATGGAATCAATCGAACGGAGCAATCACCATGGCTAACTATTTCAACACCCTGAACCTGCGTCAGCAGTTGGCCCAGCTGGGCAAGTGTCGTTTCATGCAGCGCGAGGAGTTCGCGGACGGCTGCAACGTGCTCAAGGGCAAGAAGGTGGTGATTGTGGGCTGTGGTGCCCAGGGTCTGAACCAGGGCCTGAACATGCGCGACTCCGGGCTGGACATCTCCTACGCCCTGCGCAAGGCCGCCATCACCGAGAAGCGCGCCTCCTGGCAGAAGGCCACCGACAACGGCTTCGCGGTCGGCACCTATGAAGAGCTGATCCCGACCGCCGATCTGGTGCTGAACCTGACCCCGGACAAGCAGCACTCCGACGTGGTGAAAACCGTGATGCCGCTGATGAAACAGGGCGCCGCCCTGGGCTACTCCCACGGCTTCAACGTGGTGGAAGAGGGTCAGCAGATCCGCGCCGACCTCACCGTCGTGATGGTGGCGCCCAAGTGCCCGGGTACCGAAGTGCGTGAAGAGTACAAGCGTGGTTTCGGCGTGCCGACCCTGATCGCCGTGCACCCGGAGAACGACCCCAAGGGCGAGGGCATGGCCATCGCCAAGGCCTGGGCCTCCGCCACCGGCGGCGACCGTGCCGGCGTGCTGGAATCCTCCTTCGTGGCGGAAGTGAAATCCGACCTGATGGGCGAGCAGACCATCCTGTGCGGCATGCTGCAGGCCGGCTCCCTGCTCTGCTACGACAAGCTGGTTGCCGAAGGGACCGACCCGGCCTATGCCGGCAAGCTGATCCAGTTCGGCTGGGAGACCATCACCGAAGCCCTGAAGCAGGGTGGCATCAGCCTGATGATGGACAGGCTCTCCAATCCGGCCAAGCTGCGTGCCTTCGAGCTCTCCGAGCAGCTCAAGACCCTGATGCGCCCGCTGTTCGAGAAGCACATGGACGACATCATCGCCGGCGAGTTCTCCCGCGGCATGATGGCCGACTGGGCCGAGGATGACGTCAAGCTGTTCACCTGGCGCGAAGAGACCGGCAAGTCCGCCTTCGAGAATGCCCCGGCCTATGCCGGCAAGATCGCCGAGCAGGAGTACTTCGACAATGGCGTGGTGATGGTGGCCATGGTCAAGGCGGGTGTCGAGCTGGCGTTCGAGACCATGGTGGCCTCCGGCATCTATGAAGAGTCTGCCTACTACGAATCCCTGCACGAGCTGCCGCTGATCGCCAACACAGTTGCCCGCAAGCGTCTGTACGAGATGAACGTGGTCATCTCCGACACCGCGGAGTACGGCAACTATCTGTTCGCCAACGCCGCCGTGCCGCTCCTGCGCGAGCACTTCATGCCGACGTTGCAAGCGGGGGATCTGGGCAGTGCCCGTGCCGAGAGCAAGGCCGTGGACAACCTGGCGCTGCTGGCCGCCAACGAGGCGACCCGCAATCACCCCATCGAGAAGATCGGCCAGACCCTGCGCGGTTATATGAAAGACATGAAGCGCATCGCAGTCGGCGGCTAATCTGGCATGACCCGCAACGATGCCAGGTGCGAGAAGATCGGCCAGACCCTGCGCGGCTGCATGAAGGACATGAAGCGTATCGCCGTCGGCGGTTAAGCCTTCACCGCGCTGTATCAGAAGGGGCGGGGGTGACGATCCCCGTCTTCTGGCTGGCTTAGACACCTGGCCAGATCTCCAAAGGATGGCAACGCCGGTATCCGGCAATAAAAAGCCCCGCTCATCGAGCGGGGCTTTTGCGTTCAGGAAGGCGTGAGCGATCAGGCCTTCCAGGCTTTCCAGGTGTTGATCAGACCGTTGGTGGAGGCGTCGTGGCTGGTGACGGCCTCGTCGTTGCCCAGCTCCGGCAGGATCTTGTTGGCCAGCTGCTTGCCCAGCTCCACGCCCCACTGGTCGAAGCTGAAGATGTTCCAGATAGCGCCCTGCACGAAGATCTTGTGCTCGTACATGGCGATCAGGGAGCCGAGGGTTTTCGGGGTCAGCTGCTTGAACAGGATGCTGTTGGTCGGGCGGTTGCCCTCGAACACCTTGAACGGCACCAGATCCTTGACCTGCTCCAGCGTCTTGCCGGCGGCCAGGAACTCGGCTTCCACCGCTTCCTTGCTCTTGCCGAAGGCCAGTGCCTCGGTCTGGGCGAAGAAGTTCGCCAGCAGTTTCGGATGGTGATCGCCGATGGGGTTGTGGCTGATGGCCGGCGCCAGGAAGTCGCAGGGGATCAGCTTGGTGCCCTGGTGGATCAGCTGGTAGAAGGCGTGCTGGCCGTTGGTGCCCGGCTCACCCCAGATGATGGGGCCGGTCTGGTAGTCGACCGGGTTGCCGTCGCGATCCACGTACTTGCCGTTGGACTCCATGTTGCCCTGCTGGAAGTAGGCGGGGAAGCGGTGCATGTACTGATCGTAGGGCAGGATGGCCTCGGATTCGGCGCCATGGAAGTTGTTGTACCACAGGCCGATCAGGGCCAGCAGCACCGGCACGTTCTGCTCATAGGCGGCGGTTGCGAAGTGCATGTCCATCTCGAAGGCGCCTTGCAGCAGGGCTTCGAAGTGCTCGAAGCCGAGGGAGAGGGCGATGGGCATGCCGATGGCGGACCAGGAGGAGTAACGACCGCCGACCCAGTCCCAGAACTCGAACATGTTGTCGGTGTCGATGCCGAACTCGGCCACGGCCTTGCCGTTGGTGGAAAGGGCGGCGAAGTGCTTGGCGACGTGCGCCTTGTCACCGGCGTGGCCGAGGAACCAGTCGCGGGCGGTCAGGGCGTTGGTCATGGTCTCCTGGGTGGTGAAGGTCTTGGAGGCCACCAGGAACAGGGTGGTTTCCGCATCAATCTTTTTGAGCGTCTCGGCGATGTGGGTGCCGTCGACGTTGGAGACGAAGTGCATCTCCAGATGGTTTTTATAGGGACGCAGCGCCTCGGTGATCATCACAGGGCCGAGATCCGAGCCGCCGATGCCGATGTTGACCACGTGCTGGATCGGCTTGCCGGTATAACCCTTCCACTCGCCGCCGATGACCTTCTCGCAGAAGCCCTTCATCTTGGCCAGCACGGCGTTCACTTCCGGCATCACGTCCTTGCCATCCACCTCGATGGGGCGGTCGGAGCGGTTGCGCAGGGCGGTGTGCAGCACGGCACGCCCTTCGGTCATGTTGATCTTGTCGCCGTTAAACATGGCGTCGATGGCGCTGCGCAGGTCGGTCTCGTTGGCCAGGTTCACCAGCAGCTTGAGAGTCTCCTCGGTGATCAGGTTCTTGGAGTAGTCGACCAGGATGTCGCCACCGAAGGTGAGGGAAAATTTGTCGAAACGCTTCGGATCCTGTGCGAACAGATCCTTGAGCCGAGTCTCTTTGTTAGCTGCAAAGTGGGCTTCCAGCGCCTGCCAGGCCTGGGTCCGGGTTGGATTGATGTTTTTCATAGGATTATCAGTCTTCCAAGTTGTGTTTGAACCTTGCAGGCAAGGCCCCGCCAAACCTTATTATTCGAGCACTATGCCGGGCCCATTATACCGGGCTCATTGTGCGGTCCGTGTAACAGAGCTTTACCAATTGTCTGTCGTCGAAGGAGTTTACAACCAAAACGCGGTGATTATGAGTCACCCATGGCGGCCGGATCTTGCGTTTGCGCATGCTTGGCACGGCTTCTCCCGGGTGAAAGGGCTTTCAGTCCGGGGTCGGGGAGGCGCAGCCTCCATCCCGGTGAAAGGCCCCAGACAATACACCTTTTCGTCGATTTTATGCGCAAACGCAAACTTGCTCCGTCCGGAGCCGGTTATCATCCGGTCAGATGGACGATGCTCCCAGGGATGGCTGTTGGAACGAGGAGATCGACATGAAACGCGTACTGTCCCTGTTTGCCCTTAGCCTGATTGCCACCGGCCTCATCGGCCTGCTGACCCTGGCATTGACCACGGCCGCCCCGACCCTGGAGATGCGGGTGCTGGCGGTCATGGGGGCCGTGCTGGGTGGCTATGTGCTGGTGCAGCCGTTGCTCAACCGGTTGGCACACCGGCTGGTTTGAGTGCGGCCCGGCCGCGGGTTGCCCACGGGAGGCCCGTAGCCGATCCCGGTGGCCGGCTCGGCCGGGATCCACAAACAACAATGCCAGCCCGAAGGCTGGCATTGGATCACCACGCCGTGCGAATTACTGCGGCTTTTGCATGTGCATGACCATCTGCGGGAAGGGGATCTCGATGCCTTCGGCGTCGAAGGTCAGCTTCACCTTCTCGTGGAAGTCGAACCAGACACCCCAGTAGTCGCCGGTCTTGACCCAGGGGCGCACGACTATGTTGACCGAGGAGTCGGCCAGGGCGGCGACGGCGATGGTGGCCTCGGGATCCTTCAGGATGCGTGGCTCTTCGCTCACCAGACGCTCCAGGATCTGCTTGGCCTTGCGCAGGTCGGAGCCGTAACCGATGCCGAAGGTCATGTCGACGCGGCGGGTGTCCATGCGCGAATAGTTGACTATGGTGCCGTTGAGGATGGCGGAGTTCGGCACCACCACCATCTTGTTGTCACCCGAGGTGAGGGTGGTGGTGAACAGCTGCACAGATTGTACGACCCCCGCTGTCCCCGCGACCTCGATAAATTCCCCCGCCTTGATGGGGCGGAAGATGATCAGCAGGAAACCGGCGGCGAAGTTGGAGAGGGACCCCTGCAGCGCCAGACCGATGGCCAGGCCGGCGGCACCTATGATGGCCACGAAGGAGGCGGTCTGTACCCCGACCCTGCCCAGCGCGGCAATCACCACGAACACCAGTATGGTGTACTTGAGGATGCTGCCGACGAAGTGGGTGACTGTGGTATCCAGCTTGCGGCTTTGCATCACCTTGACCGCGCCACCGCTGAGGATGTTGGCGGCGATGTAACCGATCAGCAGGGTGAGCAGGGCGGCGGCGATGTTGACCGCATACTCGATGATCAGTCCCTGGTTGTTGACCAGCCAGGTCTGTGCTTCGGTAATGATCTCGGGTTCCATAAGGTATCCTGTTGCTCTAAAGGTGGATGGCGCGTGAATCTAACACCGACGCGCGACAGCCTGGGTCGCATCTGGTGCTCATCATTTCTTTTGTGCCACAAAAAACAAGGGAGGCCAAGGCCTCCCTCCGTGTTCCAGTCCACCTGCGTCGGGTGATCCGGCCCTTTGACTCAGCTTTGCAATAGCTGGCTGCGCATAAACTGCCACTGGTCTTCAAACCCGGCGGTGGGCTTGAGCTTGAACTCGGGGCGGACGCATCGGGTGATCCGGCCCTCTGACTCAGCTTTGCAATAGCTGGCTGCGCATAAACTGCCACTGGTCTTCAAACCCGGCGGTGGGCTTGAGCTTGAACTCGGAACGGACGAACTGGCTGATGCGGCCCTCCGCATAGGCGAGCAGCAGGTTGGCCAGCATGGTCTCGTCGAGCTGGAAGCCCTGGCCTTCCCGTAGCCGCTTCTCCCGCAGCGCCTGTTTGAGCTGGGTTTCCAGCTTGTCGAACAGGATGCTGATGCGATCCCGCAGCCGATCGTGCTCCCCCAGCAGGGCGTCGCCGTTGAGGATGCGGGTGATGCCCGGGTTGCGCTCGGCGAACACCAGCAACAGCTGCAGTATGTGGTGGCAGCGGGCCATGGTGTCCTTCTCTTCGGCCATGATCAGGTTGACCCGTGACAGCAGGGAATCCTCGATGAAGTCGATCAGCCCCTCGAACATCCTCGCCTTGCTGGGAAAATGCCGGTAGAGGGCCGCCTCGGACACGCCCACCTCGGCCGCCAGGCGTGCCGTGGTGATACGCTGGCCCGGGCTGGTTTCCAGCATGTGGGCGAGTGCCTGCAGGATCTGATCGCGCCGACTCTGTTTCTGGTTACTGCTTGCCATGGATTCCCCTAAAAAAACAATGGCTTGATTCTGTTATTTGGCACCGGCCCCGGGGCCGGTGTGGTCTTGTTATTGGCGACCAGAAGAACCAAACCCGCCTTCACCCCGTTCACTCTGATTGAATTCGTCGACCAGCTGGAAGCTGGCCTGGACCACCGGCAGGATCACCAGCTGGGCGATGCGCTCGCCGGGTTGCATGGTGAAGCTGTCGTTGCCGCGGTTCCATACCGAGACCATCAGCTGGCCCTGGTAATCGGAGTCGATGAGGCCCACCAGGTTGCCCAGCACGATGCCGTGCTTATGGCCGAGACCGGAGCGGGGCAAGATGGTGGCGCACAGACCTGGATCCTGGATGTGGATGGCAAGCCCGGTCGGCACCAGCGTGGTGTCGCCGGGGGCCAGGGTCAGCGGGGCATCCAGCAGGGCGCGCAGGTCCATGCCGGCGGAACCCGGGGTGGCGTAGGCGGGCAGCGGGAAGTCGGTGCCGATGCGGGCATCCAGGATTTTCAGTTCAATTTGTGTCGTCATGAATATCGTTCAATTGGATCGCCGGGCGATCGGGTGGTTCAGCGGGTGCCCGCGGGGCACCCGGCATGTTCAACGGGCCCGGGAGAGGGCTTAAGGTCGATAGTGGCGTGCGATCAGGGCGACCAGATGACGAGCCAGCGTCAGCTTATCGGCCAGGGGCAGTGCGGCTTGACCCCCCTGCCAGAAGACGGTCAGGGCGTTGTCATCGGCATTGAAGCCCTGGCCGGCACGGGACACATCGTTGGCGGCGATCATGTCCAGCCGCTTACGTCGAAGTTTGTCGAGGGCGTATTGTTCCACATCCACGGTTTCGGCGGCAAATCCGACGGTGAAGGGTTTGTCTGACAAGGCTCCCACATCGGCGATGATGTCGGGATTCTTGACCAGGGTCAGCGCCATCTGGTCGTTGTCGCCGCTCTTCTTGATCTTCTGGCTGGCCACCTGGGCGGGGCGATAGTCCGCCACGGCGGCGCAGCCGATGAAGAGGTCGCACTGGCCGACCCGGCTCATCACCGCCTCATGCATCTGCAAGGCGCTCTCCACGTCGACCCGCTCAACCCCCAGGGGCGTTGGCAGGGCGACCGGGCCGCTCACCAGGGTCACCTCGGCGCCCGCCTCACGGGCGGCGCGGGCGATGGCATAGCCCATCTTGCCGGAGCTGTGGTTGCTGATGTAGCGCACCGGGTCCAGCGCCTCGCGGGTCGGCCCCGCGGTCAGCAGCAGCCTGACCCCCGCCAGCAGCGGTTCGGCGGCGAGCTGCTGGCAGCAGCGCTCCACCAGGTCGAGGGGATCCAGCATGCGGCCCGGGCCCACGTCGCCGCAGGCCTGGCTGCCGGAATCCGGCCCCCACAGCAGGATGCCGCGGCCGGCCAGGGTCTTGAGATTGGCCTGGGTGGCGGCATTGCAATACATCTGCTGGTTCATGGCGGGCGCCAGGGCGACCGGTGCCGGGGTGGCCAGGCAGAGGGTGGTGAGCAGCTCGTCCGCCATGCCGGCGGCCATGCGCGCCATCAGGTTGGCGCTGGCGGGGGCGATCAGCACCAGATCGGCCCACTTGGCCAGCTCGATGTGACCCATGCCCGCCTCGGCGGCCGGGTCCAGCAGGCTGTCGGCCACCGGGTGACCAGAGACGGCTTGCAGGGTCAGCGGGGTGATGAACTCCTTGGCGGAGCGGGTCATCACCACTCGCACCTCGGCCCCCTGATCTTTCAGGCGACGTACCAGTTCGGCACTCTTGTAGGCGGCGATCCCGCCACTGACACCCAACAGGATGCGTTTATCGGCCAATCTCATCTGCTGCATCTCTTCCGGCTCACTCTGACTGGTCGGGTAAGATAGCACAGGCGATGGACGGCGACAGAGGCTGACATGGGGGAGTTGTGGTCGGGCTCCCGCGATTCTTTGCTATGTTTTCTCTCAACAGCAATGAGGGAGAGACAAATGAGCATCAAGGAGTGGCCAGAGGATGAGCGCCCGAGGGAGAAGCTGCTGCGGCGCGGGGCGACGGCGCTCTCCGATGCCGAGCTGCTGGCCATCTTCCTGCGCACCGGGGTCAGCGGCCTGAGCGCGGTGGATCTCTCCCGCCAGCTGCTCAGCCAGTTTGGCTCCCTGCGGGCGCTGCTCGGGGCCGAGCAGCAGGCCTTCTGCGGGGCTCATGGGCTGGGGCCGGCCAAGTATGCCCAGTTGCAGGCGGTGCTGGAGATGGGCCGGCGTCATCTGGCCGAGCAGCTGCAGCGGGGAGAGGCGCTCACCTCGCCCCAGCTGACCCGGGACTTTCTGCAGGCCCAGTTGCGGGATCGCGAGCGGGAGGTGTTCGCCCTGTTGCTGCTCGACAACCAGCACAGGGTGGTCCGGTTCGTCGAACTTTTTTACGGTACCCTGGACTCGGCGAGCGTCTGGCCCAGGGAAATCGTGCAGATCGCGCTCAAACATAATGCAGCCGCCGTGATTCTGGCGCATAATCACCCGTCCGGCGTGGCCGAGCCCAGTCGGGCGGACCGCCAGATCACGGATCGGATCTTGGCCGCCCTGGCCCTGGTCGATATCAGAGTGCTTGATCACCTGGTGATCGGTGATGGCATCACGGTTTCTTTCGCAGAGCGTGGTTGGTTGTGACTGGGCTCTGGCACTGTATTAGTTGATCTTTGATCACGGATGCTGTATAAAATGCCGCCTTCTGTTTGCCCCGCAATCGAAGGCCAGCGGGGCAGATATTTGCTCGAGCAATGAAGTAAGATTTGGAGAGACTGACATGTCTAGAGTATGCCAAGTAACCGGCAAGCGCCCGGCAGTTGGTAACAACCGTTCGCACGCTAACAACGCTACCAAGCGTCGTTTCCTGCCGAACCTGCACACTCACCGTTTCTGGGTTGAGAGTGAAAAACGCTTCGTGAGCCTGCGCGTATCCGCAAAAGGCATGCGTATCATCGACAAGCGCGGCGTTGAAGTGGTTCTGGCTGAACTGCGTGCCAGCGGCGTTAAGGTATAAGGAATTAGATCATGGCTAAAGGTATTCGCGATAAGATTCGCCTGAACTCCAGCGCCGGTACTGGTCACTTCTATACCACTACCAAGAACAAGCGCACCATGCCCGAAAAAATGGAGATCAAGAAATTTGATCCCGTGATTCGTCAGCATGTGATCTACAAAGAAGGCAAAATCAAGTAATCACTTGGTTTCGCTGCAAAAACCCGGCCTAGTGCCGGGTTTTTTTATGGCTGGAATTCAGTACACTGCCGGTTCGAAGGGAGGCTAGCCATGTTCAAATTGAGCCGCAAAGGCTGGAACAACGTGATCATCGTGGTCGTGTTGATCGTCATTACCCTGCTGCACCGGCTGGAGCAGGCCCAGCAGGAGAACAGCGCCCAGCGACCGCGTCCGCTGTTGCCGGAGAACGCCGTGGTGCTCACCTGGCAGGGGCCGAGCTGGCAGATAGAGCGCATCGGCCAGGGCTGGCGCAGCGGGCCGGATCTCGGGCTCGACAGCGCCCGGCTGGCCGCCCGTATCGAGGCCTGGCAGGGCTGGCTGCTGCCGCCCGGCGAGGCCGTGCGCGGCACGCCGGTGACCCTCAAGATCTGGATCGCCGGTCAGAGCGATCCCGTGGAGGTGGGGCTCTATCAGGACGACGGCAAGTTTGCCGCCCTGCTGCCTCCCTCGACCTGGCTCAGCCTGAGCCAGGCGCAGTACCGTGACCTGATGCGTCCCACCCCCTGAACCCTGCTCTGAGCGAGAGGCCCGTTTATGCCCGAATTACCGGAAGTCGAAGTCAGTCGCCAGGGGATCTCGCCCTGGCTCACCGGCATCAAGGTCACCCGAGTGGTGGTGCGGGACGGCCGGTTGCGCTGGCCGGTGCCCGGCGAAATCCAGGAACTGGTGGATCTCGTCATCCACCGGGTCCGCCGCCGTGCCAAATACCTGCTGCTGGAGACCGACTTCGGCACTGCCATCCTGCACCTCGGGATGTCCGGCAGCCTGAGGGTGCTGGACATAGGCACCCCGGCCGAGAAGCACGATCACGTGGATATCGAGCTGGCCAACGGCAAGCTGCTGCGACTCAACGATCCGCGCCGCTTCGGTGCCCTGCTGTGGACCCGCGAACCGGCCGAGGCCCACGCCCTGCTCGCCAAGCTGGGGCCGGAGCCGCTTACCGACGCCTTCAGCGCCGACTACCTGCGGGAGCGGGCCAGGGGGCGCAGCACCGCCATCAAGCAGTTCCTGATGGACAATCACGTGGTGGTCGGGGTGGGCAACATCTACGCTAACGAGGCGCTCTATGCCGCCGGCATCCACCCCAAACGGGCGGCAGGCAACATCAGCGCCGAGCGGCTGGGCACCCTGGTGAGCGAGATCAAGCGGGTGCTGACTGAAGCCATCCGCCAGGGGGGGACCACCCTCAAGGACTTCACCAGCGCCGACGGCAAGCCGGGCTATTTCGTCCAGCAGCTGCAGGTCTACGGCAGGGGCGGCCAACCCTGTTTCCACTGCCACACCCTGCTCACCGAGGTGAGGATGGGCCAGCGCACCACGGTGTTCTGCTCCTACTGCCAGCGCTGAAAGGCCGATTGTTGAGCCGGGATCGGCCAAGTTGTAAGAGAGTATTGCCAGTCTGTTGAAGCCGCGTCAGCCCATGACTACCATCTCGCCAGTTCAGGCTGCGAGGTAACAAAAATGACAGCTAAATCAATAGACTGGGATCATTTATCCCGGCAGGGGCACTATTGCGCCCAAAAAATGGCCCGCTTCCTCTATCCCGACGACAGTGCCCGCAAGACCTTCAATCGCGGCAAGTTCGTGCTGCGCAGCCTGCTCTACCGGCCGCAGCTGAACCGGGTGTTCGAACTGTTTCAGACCGAACCCCTCAGGGCCCTGCCTGCCCACCACCCCGAACTGCTCGACAAGCCGATACGGCCCTATCGGTTCGCCTGCTCGACGGTGAACCAGAGGGTCAGGATGGTGGAGGATCACTACCGCCTGCTGCTGGGCCTTTATCCCGATCTCATCGACCCGCTCTATCTGGGGGAGGGGATCGAACTTGGCCGCTATCCCGAGGGGGATTATCGCATCGTGCTGCGCCACGACGGCACCTTTCGCCGGGAGGCGGAGCTGGCTCTCTCCATCGTCAACGAGAAAGGCGAGCGGCTCTACAGCTGCGCCTTCTCCCTGGCGGGCAACGAGCGCGAGCTGGCGCTGGTGATAGGGTCGGTGCAGGGGCCCGAGCCCAGTGTGGCAGAGCCCCAGGGGAAGGTGCGGGCCCTGACCAGGGCGGGCCACGGCCTGAGGCCCAGGTCGCTGGTGGTGATGCTGGTGCTGGCATTGGCCGGAGCCATGGGGGCAAGCCGCGTCTCGGCCGTGCGGATGAGGGCGCACATCTTCCAGGCCAGGCGTTACAGCAAGAAGAAGAAAGCCTGCCTGCAGGCGGATTATGACGCCCTGTGGCAGGAGTTTGGCGCCATCGATCTGGACAGCAACTTCGTGCGGCTGCAGCCAGCCCAGCGCAAGCCGCTGGAGGAGATCGCCTCCAAGAAGAGGGCCATGTACCGGCGCCGCTACGAGTGGCTCGATCTGCTGGTGCAGGGGATGGCCGGGCAGTTTGCCCGCCAGTAACCGGCAAGCTGGCCGTGGTCAACACAACGAGACTAATACAACAAGGGCTACCCGCGGGTAGCCCTTGTGCATTGTTGCCGGTGGGGGAAGGGGTCACCCTTTCTGCTTGGCGGCGATGGCCTGCGCCACCAGGGGATCGACGAACTGGTGGATGTCACCGCCGTGTAGGGCGACTTCCTTCACCAGGGTGGAGGAGATGAAGGAGTTCTCTTCCGCCGGGGTGAGGAAGACGCTCTCCAGTTCCGGCATCAGGCGGCGGTTCATGTTGGCCAGCTGGAATTCGTATTCGAAGTCGGAGACGGCGCGCAGGCCCCGGATCAGCACGTTGGCCTGCTGCTCCCTGGCAAAATCCACCAGCAGGCCGGAGAAGCCGACCACCTTGACGTTGGGGAGGTGCGCCGTCACCTGGCGGGCCAGCTGGACGCGCTCCGCCAGATCGAACAGGGGCCGCTTGCTCGGGCTGTTGGCGACCCCGACCACCACTTCGTCAAACAGTCGGGCGGCCCGGCCGATGAGGTCGGTATGGCCATTGGTGATGGGGTCGAAGGTGCCGGGATAGATTACCTTGTTGGTCATGCTGGTGATTCCTGAAGCCGGAAAGTTGGTCGCATTATAGGGGCTGTTGCCGGTCCGGTGCGACTGCGATGGCGCGGATCCTGGCGTGAGCCCCCTGCTTCGTCCGCACAAATCGGGGCCCCGTGGCGTCTTCGCTTGAGAATAGCCCTGCATCAGGCAAGAATACCCGCATCGCGCATCAAGCCTCCTTCATTGGTGACAGGGAGCATAGGGATTTTTTATGAAACGTATTCTGGTAGTCCGCAATGACAAGATTGGTGACTTCATGCTGGCCTGGCCGAGCTTTGCCATGCTCAAGCGCTCCATGGAGTGTCATGTGACTGCCCTGGTTCCCGCCTACACGGCGCCGCTGGCCCGCCTCTGCCCCTGGATCGACGAGATCATCCTGGATCCGGGTGCCCGGGCCGACAAGGAGCAGCAACGGGCCTTGCTGGCGCGCATCAAGGCGGCCGCCTTCGATGCCTCCATCTGCCTCTTCTCCAACACCCGCAATGCCAAGCTGGTGTGGCAGGCGCACATTCCCTACCGGCTGGCCCCGGCCACCAAGCTGGCCCAGGTGCTCTACAACCAGCGCCTGGTGCAGCGCCGTTCCCGCTCCCAGAAGCCGGAGTACGAATACAACCTGGATCTGGTGCGCCGCTTCCTCGCCGACCAGCACCAGGCGGTGGTGGAGCCCCAGGGGCCCTACCTCGGCTTCGACCCCGAGAGCCTGCAACAGGTGCGCGAGCAGGTCGCCGCCCGTCTCAGGCTCGACGCCAGCCGCCCCTGGCTGATGGTGCACGCCGGCAGCGGCGGCTCGGCCAACAACCTCTCCATCGAGCAGTACTCGCGCCTCATCATCAAGCTCAACCAGGCCTGTCCCGAGTTGCAGTGCGTGCTGACGGCGGGGCCGGGGGAGGAGGGGAAGGCGGAGCAGCTGGCGGCCGAACTGCTGGCCCATGGGGGCAACGGCTGGATCTATCGCTCCGACGAGGGGCTGCCGAAGTTCTGCCAGGTGATGGCCAATGCCGCCCTGTTCGTGGCGGGCAGCACAGGGCCGCTGCACATCGCCGCGGCGCTGGACGTGCCGACCGTCGGCGTCTTCCCGGCGCACCGCTCCGCCACGCCGCTGCGCTGGCGACCCCTCAACAGCGAGGGGCGCCATCTGGCGTTCAGCCCGCCGGAGGACAGCGATCATCCGGATGACATGAGCCAGCTCGATCCCAAGGCCATGGCGGCGGCGATCGCCCGCTGGGCGCCGCCGTTCTGGCGCGCCGAGGGCTGAGAGCGAACACAGGAAATGCAGACAGGGCCCCGAGGGGCCCTGTCTCGTCACGGGAGCTGCCGACGGGCAGCCAGGGTTTGCTGGTGGCTTACTTGCCAGCCTGATCCGGTGCCTGGGGCTGCTGGCGGATCCAGAGGTCCGCGTACTTCACGAAGGTGGAGTGGGCGGAGAGGATGGCCAGCAGCAGTCCCTGCTTGCCGTCGAGGAAACCGGCCTTGAGCAGGTACATCTTGAGGAAGCAGCCGACGGCGTGCACCAGCCCCTGGCCCAGGGATCCCTTCTTGCCGCGGGCGGTGCGCTGATCGGCCCAGGCGCGGGCGTAGCCGGCGGATTTGACCAGATAGTGCTCCAGATCCCGGTAGGTGTAGTGGAGCAGGTCGCCGTGCAGGTTGACGATCTTCATGTTGGCGCGTACCTCCACCTTCTCGTGCACCAGCGCCTCATTGTAGCCGGTCAGCGCCTTGGGGTAGAGGCGCAGCACCCGATCCGGGTACCAGCCGCTGTGGCGGATGAAGCGACCGAACACCCAGGAGAGGCGCGGGATGGAGTAGATGGTGTCGCTGGCCGGGTTGGCCATGACGTCCTGGATGGCGCTCCTGAGCTCGGGGGTGAGCCGCTCGTCCGCGTCCAGCCACAGCACCCAGTCGGACTGGACATGGGACTGGGCGAGGCGGCGCTGGCGGCCGAAGCCGGGCCAGGCCGTGTTGACGAAGAAGCGGGCGCCGAACTCGGCGGCGATGGCGGGGGTGTCATCCTGACTGCCGGAGTCGAGGACGACGATCTCATCCACCAGGTCTTCGAGGGAGGCGAGGCAGGCACGCAGGTTGTCGGCTTCGTTCTTGACGATCAGGACGGCCGCCAGGGTCGGTTTTTTCACAGGCAAGGGACTCTCATTGGCACCCGGCGGGCGGGTCATGCTCGGATTGGCGCCCATTCTAGCCTAAAACCCCGGCCGGGGCATGGGCTGGGCTCATTTGACCGGCTTGCCTGCCACCGTGGCATCTGGTGGCGCCCGGCACGCCTCTATCGGGGCGGGAAAGGTGCTTGTGTGGTTGAGCGGGCGCAGCGGATCCCGACAAAGAGGCTGTCCGGCGGGGCTGACGGGTATCTTCTGTTATTTCTTCGGCCTTTCTTGGGGCATAATCTCGCCCAGTAACGATCAACAGCCGGGCTAGTCCCGAGAGAAGACGCGCGATGAAGATATTGGTGATCGGCCCCTCCTGGGTCGGCGACATGGTGATGTCCCAGAGCCTCTACAAGGCGCTCAAGAGCAACCACCCGGGCAGCGAGCTCCATGTGATGGCGCCGGCCTGGTGCGTTGCGCTGCTGGAGCGCATGCCCGAGGTGGACAAAGCCATCCCCATGCCGCTCGGCCACGGCGACTTCAAGCTGGGGGCCCGCCGCCGGCTCGGCAAGCAGCTGGCCGCCGAGCAGTACGATCAGGCCATCATCCAGCCCAACTCCATGAAGTCGGCGCTCATCCCCTGGTTTGCCAGGATCCCGGTGCGCACCGGCTGGAAGGGGGAGCACCGCTTCGGCCTGCTCAACGACATGCGCAGCAACAAGCAGGCCTTCCCGCTGATGGTGGAAGGCTATCTGGCGCTGGCCTACCCCAAGGGGCAGATGAAGAGCCGGGCCGACATCCCCGCCATTCCCCATCCCTCCCTGCACGTGGATCTCGTCAACCAGGGCAAGGCGCTGGAGCGGCTCGGCCTGAATCGCGCCCGCCCCGTGCTGGTGCTCTGTCCGGGGGCCGAGTTCGGCCCGGCCAAGCGCTGGCCGGAGGGGCACTACGCCGTGGTGGCCCAGAAGCACCTCGACGAGGGCTGGCAGGTGTGGATCTTCGGCTCGGGCAAGGACGTGGAGGTGGCCAACACCATCCGCGATCGGATCAACCCCTTGTCACGCCCCAACTGCCACGTGCTGGCGGGCAAGACCAGCCTGCACGAGGCGATCGATCTGATGGCCCTGGCCGGTCGGGTCATCGCCAACGACTCGGGCCTGATGCACGTGGCGGCCGCCCTCAACCGGCCGCTGATCGGCGTCTACGGCTCCACCTCGCCCCTCTACACGCCGCCCCTGGCGGACAGGGTCGAGATCGTCCACACCGATATCGAATGCCGCCCCTGCTTCAAGCGCACCTGCAAGTTCGGCCACCTCAAGTGCCTGATCGAGCTGATGCCGGAGCAGGTCATCGAGGCTGGCAAGCGACTGGAGCGGAGCGAGCCGGAGGATCGGGTGATCGCGCTGCAGCCGGTGGCTCAGGCCGCCGACGGGGGCGAAGGCCGATAACATGATCTACCGGCTGCTCTACAACCTGCTGATCCACCTGGGGTTGCCCCTGGCACTGCTGGCGCTCTACAAGCCCAAGAAAGGCAAGCCCGGCTTCGGCAAGCGCTGGGCAGAGCACCTGGGGCGGACACCCGCCACCGGACAGGAGGCCCCGCTCTGGATCCATGCGGTGAGCGTGGGGGAGACCCTGGCCATCACCCCCTTCATCCGTGCCCTCAAGGCCGAGCTGCCTGAGCTGCCCATACTGCTCACCACCACCACCCGCACCGGTGCCGAGCAGGCGGCCAAGCTCGGGGATCTGGTGGTGCACCGCTATGCGCCGCTCGACTACCCCTGGGCCGTCTCGGCGTTTCTGAGCACCGTCAAGCCCCGCGCTCTCTGGGTGATGGAGACCGAGCTGTGGCCGAACTGGCTGGCGGCCTGCGAGGCGCGCCACCTGCCGGTGACCATCCTCAATGCCCGCCTCTCGGAGCGCTCCTGCCGGCGCTATGGCCGCTTCCAGGGCGCCTTCGATGCCCTCAGCCGGCCCCTGACCCACCTGCTCTGCCAGCACCAGGACGATGCGGACCGCTTCCATCGTCTGGGAATCGCGCGCAATCGGCTGGCGGTGACCGGCTCCATCAAGTTCGACATCCAGTTCGGCGACGAGGTGCAGGCCAGGGGCCGTGCCCTGCGCCAGCAGTTGGGGGAGGCCCGACCTGTCTGGATCGCCGCCAGTACCCACCAGGGGGAAGACGAGCAGGTGCTGGCCGCCTTCGAGCGGGTGCTCAAGGCCCATCCCTCCGCCCTGCTGATCCTGGTGCCGCGCCATCCCGAGCGTTTCGATCGGGTGGCCGAGCTGTGCGCCCCCTACGGTTGCGTGCGGCGCACGGCGGGCAGTGCGGTCGGCGAGAGCGACAAGATCTACCTGGGTGACACCATGGGCGAGCTGCCGCTGATGCTGGCGGCGGCGGATCTCGCCTTTGTCGGTGGCAGCCTGGTGCCCGTGGGCGGTCACAACCTGCTGGAACCGGCGGCGCTGGGCAAACCCTGCCTGACCGGCCCCGTCTATTTCAACTTCAGCGACATCACCCGCCAGCTGGTGGCCCAGGGTGGCGCGGCCGTGGTGGCGGACGCCGAGGCGCTCGGCCACCGGGTGAGCACCCTGCTCGGCGATGCCCCTGCTCGCCGCGAGATGGGGGAGCAGGCCCGCGCCGTGGTGCTGCGCAATCAGGGGGCGCTGGCGCGCACCCTGTCCCATTGCCTCGCCAGCCTGGAAAGTGACGACTGAGGCGGGGCGGCCTCGTGGCCGCCTCACCAACACGTCTGCCAAACCCCGGGAGACAATCCGCGCCCCTTTCCTTTATGCTCTGCCCTTTGCCCCCGACCCTGTGATGCCCCGATGAACCGCGCTCCCCTGCTGTTGATGATACTGGTCACCCTGCTGGCCGCCGCCGGCTGGCTCTTCTCGAAAGAGGCTATTCGCGAACTGCCCACTGCCGCCTTTATCGGCAGCCGCTTCCTGCTGGCCGCCCTGCTGCTCTTGCCGCTCGCCTGGTTGCGGGAGCCGCCCCCCAGTGGCTCACAACTGCTGCGCGCCACCGGCTGCGGCACCCTGCTCGGGGCCAGCCTGCTGTTCTGGGTCACCGCCATCAGCCAGAGCGATGCGCTCGGCAGCGGCGCCTTCATCATGAGTGTGGCCACCCTGATGGCGCCGCTCGCCGCCTGGGCCGCCTTCAAGGCCAGACCCGGCCGTCACTACTGGCTCACCCTGCCCGTCGCCGTGGCCGGTCTGCTGCTGCTCTCCAGCAGCACCCACTGGGGCGTGTCGCTCTCCCTGTTCTGGTTTCTGGCGGCGGCCGCCACCCTGGGGGTGCAGCTCGCGGTGCACCGCCACTTTGCCCAGTCCATCCCCCCTACCTGGCTCACCTGCATCCAGCTGGCGGTGACCGGGCTGCTCGGCACCCTGCTCTCCCTGCTGACCGAGCAGTGGCCCGCCAGCATCGGCACTGGCATCTGGGGCTGGTTTGCCGCCAGCGTGCTGATCGCCACCACCTTGCGCTACTGGCTGCTCACCCATGCCCTGAGCCGGATGACCACGGCCCACGCCGCCCTGCTGATGCTGCTGGAACCGGTCTGGACCCTGATCTTAAGCACCCTCTTCTATGACGAGCCGCTGGGCCCCGCCAAGCTGGCCGGCGCCGGCCTGGTGCTGGGCGCCCTGGTGCTCTACCAGCTCCCCCTGCTGCTGCGCAGCCGCAAGTTGAAATCACCGGTCTAGCCTGCACGGGCGACGAGCGTAAATGGTTCGGAAAAGCGAGAGGGTCTGCATTGCAGGCCCTCTCTGCGTGATGGCGCATGTCGAGTTGGGCTGCCATCAGTCAGGCGGCTGATCGCCGCGGGAAACGGGCATAAAAAAGCCCCCGCGTGGCGGGGGCTGGTGCATCGAGGAGGGGATCACTCGATGTTCTGGATCTGCTCGCGCATCTGTTCGATGAGGACCTTCAATTCGACGGCGGACTGGGTCACCTCGGCGTTGATGGACTTGGAACCGAGGGTGTTCGACTCGCGGTTGAACTCCTGCATCATGAAGTCGAGACGGCGGCCGCAGGCGCCCCCCTTCTTCATGATCTTGATGGTCTCGCTGATGTGCATCTCCAGGCGATCCAGCTCTTCGGCCACGTCGATCTTCTGGGCCAGCAGCACTATCTCCTGCTCGATGCGGGCGGGATCCAGCTCCACCTTGGCTTCGGCCAGGCGGTCGGTGAGCTTCTGGCGCTGCCACTCGATGATCTGCGGCAGGTGCACGCGCACCTTCTTCACTTCCACCTGGATGCCGTCAAGGCGCTGCTCGATCAGCGCCTTGAGGTTGGCCCCTTCGCTGGCGCGGGAGGCGAGGAAGTCGTCCATGGTCAGGTCAAACCCAGCCATCAGCTCGGTGGCGACCACGTCCATGTCCTGCTCGGCGGCGGCCATGACCCCCGGCCAGCGCAGCACGTCCACCGGGTTGAGCTGGCCCTGACCCGCCTCTTTCATCACCCAGTTGGCGCTGTCGATGATGAGCCTGGCCAGCTCTTCATTGATGTGGAGCTGGCTGGCGGCGGCCTGGGCGGCCTCGAAGCGCAGGTTGCACTCCACCTTGCCGCGCTGCAGCTTGGCACGGAAACGCTCGCGCAGGACCGGCTCCAGGCTGCGCAGTTGTTCCGGCAGGCGAATGTAGGTCTCCAGATAGCGCTGGTTGACCGAACGAATTTCCCAAACGGCTGTGCCCCAGTCGCCCTTGAGTTCCTTGCGGGCGTAGGCGGTCATGCTGTGAATCATTGATTGTTCCGGGCTTGATGAAGTGTGCGGCCAGTATACTCAGCCAGGCCTGCCCCGTCAGCCGACGAGGTGGTTTTAGCGGCTGATATTTGAGTAGCAATCGCTTATACTCCTGCGCCAATTCAGCCAGCCCAGAGGTCAGTCCCATGTCCCGTCCCAGCGATCGCAGCGCCGCCCAGGTGCGTCCGGTTACCATCACCCGCAACTTCACCAAGCATGCGGAAGGGTCCGTGCTGGTGGAGTTTGGCCACACCCGGGTGCTCTGCACCGCCAGCGTCGATACCAGCGTGCCGCGCTTCCTGAAAGGCAAGGGTCAGGGCTGGGTCACCGCCGAGTACGGCATGCTGCCACGCTCCACCCATTCGCGCATGAACCGCGAGGCGGCCGCCGGCAAGCAGAGCGGCCGCACCCTGGAGATCTCCCGCCTGATCGCCCGTTCCCTGCGCGCCGCGGTGGACCTGACCGCGCTCGGCGAGCACTCCATCACGGTGGACTGTGACGTGCTGCAGGCCGACGGCGGCACCCGCACCGCCGCCATCACAGGGGCCTGCGTGGCCCTGGTGGACGCCCTGAACTGGATGGTGGAGAAGGGCATGCTCAAGCAGAGCCCGCTCAAGCAGATGATCGCCGCCGTCTCCGTCGGCATGTATGAGGGGGAGGCCATCTGCGATCTGGAGTACGTGGAAGACTCCGCCGCCGAGACCGATATGAACGTGGTGATGACCGAAGACGGCCGCATCATCGAGGTGCAGGGCACCGCCGAGGCCGAGCCCTTCACCCACGAGGAGCTGCTGGCGATGCTGGCGCTCGCCAAGGGCGGCATCATGGACATCATCGCGCTGCAGAAGCAGTCACTTTCCTGATACCAGGATCTGTTGATGTTTCGGCACAAGTCGCGTTGCAGTGTCAAAGGATGCCAGGCTAGGCGCAGGATGCCGCCAATGGTTATTCCCTTGGCAAGTCCTGCAACAACGCATGGCATCCTTTGCCACGCAACCCATAGGGACGGGTCTGTTTTTGTGCATAACGTCGTTATTCGATGCCTCGTTTGGATCACCAAACTTCGCATCTCATGCCTAGTTCTGCGCAAAAACCGACTCCGTCGCGGCTGTGACGAAGCGTCAACAGATCCTGCAAACGCGGCATTGACCGCGTTTTTTTATACCCCCACACCAGTCAACGACAAGCCAAGCAAGGAGCCAGAATGAAAGCCTACCAGCGTCAATTTATCGAGTTCGCCCTGGAGAAACAGGTTCTCAAATTCGGTGAATTCACCCTGAAATCCGGCCGCAAGAGCCCCTACTTCTTCAACGCCGGCCTGTTCAACAGCGGCCGCGATCTGGCCCGTCTCGGCCGTTTCTACGCCGCCGCCCTGATGGATGCCGGCATCGAATTCGACGTGCTGTTTGGCCCGGCCTACAAGGGGATCCCCATCGCCTCCGCCACCGCGGTGCAGCTGGTGGAGCAGCACGACGTGGACGTGCCCTGGTGCTTCAACCGCAAGGAGGCCAAGGATCACGGCGAGGGCGGCAACCTGGTGGGCAGCCCGCTCAAGGGGCGCATCATGCTGGTGGACGACGTCATCACCGCCGGTACTGCCATCCGCGAATCCATGGATCTGATCCAGGCCAACGGTGCCTCCCTGGCCGGGGTGCTGATCGCCCTGGACCGCCAGGAGAAGGGCAAGGGCGAGCTCTCCGCCATCCAGGAGGTGGAGCGTGACTACGGTGCCCACATCATCGCCATCATCCAGATGAGCGATCTGATCCAGTATCTGGAGGAGAAGCAGGCCGAGCAGCCCGAGCTGGCCTCCCAGCTGGCGGCCATGAAGGCGTATCGCGCCCAGTACGGCATCTGAGCCTCTCCGTATCCATGTGAATGGCGTCGCCCCTGCCGGGGCGGCGCCATTTTTCATGGGATAAAAAAGTGGTCATCGCGACTTGAGCTTACCCTTACAGTAAAGGTTAGGGTTTGATCATCGGCATTGGTTCTGGCCGACTGGTTCCTGGGAGGAACATCATGACCACAGATATTCAATCACCCATCCATCTGCAGTTGCCGCTCAGCGGCATGAGCTGCGCCAACTGCGCCAACCGCATCACGACCGCCCTCAACAAGCTTGACGGGGTGCAGGCCACCGTCAACTTCGCGCTGGAGCAGGCGGCCATCGACCTGGCCAGCCCCGACCGTCTGCCCGAGGTGCTGGAGAGCATCAAGGCCCAGGGCTATGACTATGGCCAGGAGACGCTCACGTTCCAGATAGGCGGCATGACCTGTGCCGGTTGCTCTGCCCGTTTGAACAAGATGCTGGCGGCGCTGCCCGGCGTCATCTCGGCCGACGTCAACTTCTCCCTCGAGCAGGCGCGCCTCGTGCTGGTGCCGGGGATGCAGACCCCCGCCGCCCTGCGCACCCGGATCGAGGCCCTCGGCTTTGACGCCCAGCTGGCACAGGGCTCCGCGAGCGGTCGCCGCCAGCAGTTGCTGGAGCGGGAGGCGCAGGAGTCTGCCGCCGCGCACCAGGCGCTGATCCAGGTCTGTATCTCGGCACTGCTGACCCTGCCGCTGCTGGTGGGCATGCTCTCCATGGCCGGGCTGCTGCACTGGCATCTGCCCGCCTGGCTGGAGCTGGTGCTCGCCACCCCGGTGCAGTTCTGGATCGGAGCCCGCTTCTATCGCGGCGCCTGGCTCGCATTGCGCAACAGGGCGGCCAACATGGACGTGCTGGTGGCGACCGGTACCAGTGCCGCCTACTTCTACAGCCTCTATCTGCTGCTGACCCTGGGGGCTGCCGCCAGCGGCAAGCTCTACTTCGAGGCGAGCGCCATCATCATCACCCTGATCTCCCTCGGGAAGCTGCTGGAGGCACGCGCCCGCCGCAGCACCCAGTCCGCCATCCGCGAGCTGATGGCCCTTCGCCCCGAGACGGCTACCGTCTGGCGCGGGGGGGAGTGGCGCAGCGTCGGCATCGACGAGGTGCTGCGCGGCGACAGGCTGCGGGTGCTGGTGGGCGAGCGGGTGCCGGTGGACGGCAAGATAACGAGCGGCGAGAGCGAACTGGACGAATCCATCCTCACCGGCGAGAGCCTGCCGGTGCCGCGCGCGCTGGGGGATGCCGTGCTGGGCGGCGCCATCAACCGCTCCGGCGTGCTGGAGATCGAGGCCACGACCGTGGGGGAGGACTCCAGCCTCAGCAAGATCATCGCCCTGGTGGAGAGCGCCCAGATGGGCAAGGCACCGCTGCAACAGCTGGTGGACAGGGTCTCCGCCGTGTTCGTGCCCGTGGTGATGGCCATCGCCCTCTTTACCCTGCTGGCCTGGTATGCCGCAAGCAACGACTTCGGCCAGGCGCTGCTGGCGGCGGTGGCCGTGCTGGTGATCGCCTGCCCCTGTGCCCTCGGGCTGGCGACTCCGGCCGCCATTGTCACCGGCACCGGGGTGGCGGCGCGCCACGGCATCCTGATCAAGGACGTCGACACCCTGCAGAAGGCCCACGCCATCAAGGCCCTCATCTTCGACAAGACAGGGACCCTGACCCAGGGCCGGCCGGTGCTGGCGAGCTGGAGCGGCAGCGACGAGCAGCTGCGCCTCGCCGCCGCCCTGCAACAGGCGAGCGAACACCCGCTGGCGCTGGCCATGCGCGAGGCGGCCGGCAAAGATGCAGCGCTGCCCCAGCCGGAGGCGGTGGAGGTGCGGGTCGGTGCCGGCATCCTCGGTCAGGTGGCGGGCCACGGGGTCGCCATCGGCAACAGTGTCTTGCTGGCCCAGCTCGGCATCGAGGCGTCTGCGCAGGAGGAACAACCTGCCGACGGGGCGACCCGGGTCTGGGTGGCCATCGACGGCGTGGTCGTCGGCCTCGCCGCCCTGGCCGATACCCTGAGGCCGGAGAGCCCCGAGGCCATCGCCACCCTGCGCCAGCGCGGCATTGCCAGCTGGCTGGTGAGCGGCGACGCGCCCGCGCCTGTGGCCCACATCGCCGCCAAACTGGGGCTGGACGGGGCCTTCGACTCCGTGCTGCCCGCCGGCAAGGTGGACAAGGTGGCGGCGTTGCGGGCGCAGACCTCCGGGCTGGTGGCCATGGTGGGGGACGGGGTGAACGATGCGCCGGCGCTGGCTGCGGCGGACGTGGGGATCGCCATGGGCTCCGGCTCCGATGTGGCCATGGAGACGGCCGCCATCACGCTCATGCGATCTGACCCTCGGCTGGTGGCCGATGCCATCGACATCTCGGCGGCGACCTGGCGCACCATACAGCAGAACCTGTTCTGGGCCTTCGTGTTCAACGTGGTCGGCATTCCGCTGGCGGCGCTGGGCTATCTCAGCCCGGAGCTGGCGGGGGCGGCCATGGCGCTCAGCAGCGTCACCGTACTGAGCAATTCCCTGTTACTGAAGCGCTGGCAGCCCAGGGCGGGCGCCCGCGTCGCAAGCACCCATTCGAGCCAATAAGGAGGCGAGCATGAACATCAGCAAGGTTGCCAAGGCCACCGGCCTGACCGCCAAGACCATCCGGTATTACGAGAGCATCGGGCTCATCACGGCGCCGGTGCGCAGCGACAACGGCTATCGCAGCTACGGCGACGGCGCCCTGCGGGAGCTGCGCTTCGTCAAGCGGGCGCGGGAGACCGGCTTCAACCTGGAGGAGTGCCAGGAGCTGCTGGCACTCTACCGGGACGAGCACAGAACCAGCGCCCAGGTGAAGAAGCTGGCCCAGGAGAAGATCGTCGATCTGCGCGCCCGCATTGCCGGCCTTCAGGCCATGCTCGTTGCGCTCGAGGAGGTGGTGAGCTGCTGCCACGGGGATGCAAGCCCCGAGTGCCCCATCCTCGACGAGCTGGAGAAAGGGTGAGCGGGCCGGAGGCAGCGCTGAGTGTCAGCTTAATAGCGGGCGATTGATTGTTGAGCAGGAAAGGGGAGTGGTAGACTGTGCGGCTCTTGTACAGGGAGTGCCCAGTTGACCCAGAGTGTGAAACATCAGGTGCGGCGTGCCATCATGGTCCAGCTCTATACCCACGCCTCCTTCAGCCTGCCCTGTCTGGCGCTGCTGGCGATCAGCTGGAGCCTGCTGTGCCACGACTACCTGCCGGTGGGGGAGGCCCTCGGCTGGCTGGGGCTGGTCTTCCTGCTGCTGCTGGGGCGCTGGTGGCACCTGCGCTGGCGTCAGACCAGACTGACGCAGCTCCCGCTGCCGGTGCTGGAGCGGGAGCTGTTCATCGGCGTCACCATCACCTCCATCATCTGGGCCCTGGGCGTGCTGCTCTACATGGACAGGCTGCCGGACACCTACCGCGCCGCCATGATGATGCTCGCCAGCCTGATCCTCACCGGCAGTGCCATCATGCTGTTCGGCAGCCGCCGCACCCTCTACGGGGCCGTGCTGCCGCTCGGGTCTGCCATGCTGTTCGAACTGGGTGGCGGCAACGAGCAGGAGCGCATCGTCTCCTGCATGCTGGCGGGCTATCTGTTCGTGTTTCTGCCCACCCTGCTGCGACGCCTGCGGCGGGATCAGGTGGCCTCCCTCTACCACAGCTTCTCCAACGCCGAGCTGGTGGCGGAGCTCAAGGCGGTCTCCGAGCACCTCAAGCTCACCTCCCGCCTGGACGGGCTGACCGGCATCGCGAACCGGGCCCACCTCGATGACAGCCTGGCGCGGGCCTGGCGCCGCTGCCACCGGGCCCAGGCCCCCCTCTCCCTGGTGCTGGTGGACGTGGACTACTTCAAGCAGTTCAACGATCACTATGGCCACCAGCTGGGGGACCAGTGTCTGCAGCAGGTGGCGAGCCTGCTGGCCGAGGTGCTGCGCCGGGAGGACGATCTGGCCGCCCGTTACGGGGGGGAGGAGTTCGCCCTGCTGCTGCCCTGCACCACCTTGCAGGGGGCCATGCAGATCGCCGAGCAGGTGCGCACGGCCCTGCGCACGCTCGGCATTCCCCACCACAAGTCCCGGGTCTCGGGGCGGGTCAGTTGCAGCTTCGGGGTGGCGACCCTGGTGCCGGACCAGCACCACTCCATCGCCGATCTCATCCAAAAAGCGGATGCGGCCCTCTACCAGGCCAAGCATAATGGCCGGGATCGTATCGAAGTAGCCTTGATGGGTAAGGTTGCCTGAGTTTCACAAGACAGAGTTGAAGAGGTCGTCTATGCAATGTCATCGTATCGAAGAGCTGCTGGAGCTGCTGCAGCCCGCCTGGATCAAGGAACAGGACCTCAGCCTGGTGCAGTTTGTCGCCAAGCTGGCCGAGGAGGCCGGATTTGAAGGCTCCCTGTCCGAGCTGACCGACGACATGCTGATCTACCACCTCAAGATGCGCGAGTCCGACAAGCAGGCGATGATCCCGGGGCTGGCCAAGGATCATGTGCCCGACTTCAAGGAAGCCCTGCTCAAGGCCCGCGGCATCAAGTAACCCGACCGCCGGGTTGCCGGAAGAGGAAGGTTTCAAGGGAATCTCGCAAAAGGCGCATAGTCAACTGGCTATGGGCCTTTTTTGTTGCCTGAAATTGCGACGGCACTCGAACTATAGATACATTTAACCCACACAATTAGCAGGTTGTTTAAGATATAATCGGCTTCATAACAATGTGAGTGGAGCTATGTGTTGCGATGGCCGACCAGGACAAGATCGATATCAAGGACGTGACCGGTGACGTCACCGGGACCTTCAATCCCAATACCTTCAAGGCGGGTGACGACAGGTTCAACCCCGGCAAGCGCATCTATGTCCGCTCCCAGACCGGCTACTGGCAGCAGGTGCGCAAGGCCATGGGCTGGTTCTTCGTCGCGCTCTTCGTCGCCCTGCCCTGGCTGCGTTACGACGGTCGCCAGGCGGTGCTGTTCGATCTGGAGCACCAGCAGTTCCACATCTTCGGCGCCACCATCTGGCCGCAGGACCTCACCCTGCTGGCCTGGGTCTTCATGATCGCCGCCTTCGCCCTCTTCTTCGTGACCACCTTCCTCGGCCGGGTCTGGTGCGGCTATCTCTGCCCCCAGACGGTGTGGACCTTCATGTTCATCTGGTTCGAAGAGAAGCTGGAAGGGGCCGCCAACAAGCGGCGCAAGCTGGATGAGGCTCCCTGGAGCGGCGAGAAGCTGGCGCGCAAGGGGGCCAAGCACCTGGCGTGGATCCTGCTGTCGCTGGGCACCGGGCTCACCTTCGTCGCCTACTTCCAGGACGTCTTCCATCTGGTGCCCGACTTCTTCACCCTGCAGGCGGGCGGCTGGGTCATCTTCTGGGTGCTGTTCTTCGCCGCCTGCACCTATGGCAACGCCGGCTGGATGCGCGCCATCATGTGCATCCACATGTGCCCCTATGCCCGCTTCCAGTCCGCCATGTTCGACAAGGACACCTACATCGTCGGCTACGACAGCCAGCGCGGCGAGACCCGGGGTGCCCGGGGTCGCAAGGCCGATCCCAAGGCCCTGGGGCTGGGGGACTGTATCGACTGCGATCTCTGCGTGCAGGTCTGCCCGACCGGCATCGACATCCGCGACGGCCTGCAGTACGAGTGCATCAACTGCGGCGCCTGCGTCGATGCCTGCGACCAGACCATGGATCGGATGGGTTACCCGCGCGGCCTCATCAGCTACACCACTGAGCACAAGCTGGCCCACAGCGAGACCCAGGTCGCGCGGCCCAAGCTGATCGGCTACGGCCTGGTGATGGTCATCATGCTGGGGGTCTTCGTCTACAACGCCATGTCCATCATGCCCATGGGGCTCGACATACTGCGGGATCGCAACCAGCTGTTCCGCGAGAACAGCGAGGGGCTCATCGAGAACACCTACACCCTGAAGATCCTCAACAAGACCCTGCAGTCCCAGACCTATCTGCTGGATGTGGAGGGGCTGCCGGAGCATCAGTGGTTCGGTCCGCGGGAGGTGACTCTCAAACCAGGGGAGATTTTCACCCTGCCGGTGAGCCTGGCGGTGGATCCCTTCAACCTGAAGCGGCCGACCCTGGATGTGCAGTTCGTGTTGAAGCGGGAAGGGGCGGCTGCGGACGACAGCAAGGGCACCCTGCGTCAGCCCAGTAAATTTATCAGCAGGTTGTGACCACGGGGCACTCTGCTTTGAAGCAAGCCAGCAGATTTATCAGCGGGTTGTGACGGTTTCCGGGAGGGCGGGTCGTCCATCCCGGGCTGGATCGGATAGAATGGGGCGCAACAGCGCCCCTTTCCTATGGTGGATGACATGCGTTTCAACTATTCCGACCTCAATCCCGATCTCATCATGGATGCCATCGATCTCAGCGGCCTGCGCATCGATTCCGGCCTGATCGAGCTCAACAGCTACGAGAACAGGGTCTACCAGTTTCAGGACGAGGATCGCCGCCGCTACGTGGTGAAGTTCTATCGTCCCGGTCGCTGGAGCCGGGCCCAGATCCTGGAGGAGCACGAGTTCGCCGCCCGCCTGATGGAGACGGAGATCCCGGTCGCCGCACCCCTCAGCTTCGCCGGCGAGACCCTGCTGGAGCATCAGGGCTACCCCTTCGCCATCTGGCAGAGCGTCGGTGGCCGCCAGTTCGAGGTGGACAACCTGGATCAGCTGGAGTGGGTGGGGCGCTACCTCGGCCGTATCCACAGGGTCGGTGCCAGCCACGGGTTTCATCACCGCGTCCCCCTGGACGTGGAGATCATGCTGCACGAGCCGCGCCAGTTGCTGGCGGCAGGCGAATGGGTGCCGAGCGGCCTGGCCAAGCCCTTCTTCGGGGTGCTCGACGAGCTGATCCGGCACGTGAGCGACGCCATGACCCTGGACGTGGCGCGCATCTCCCTGCACGGCGACTGCCACCCGGGCAACATACTGTGGCGTGACGGCCCGCTGTTCGTCGATCTCGACGACTGCCGCACCGGCCCTGCCATCCAGGATCTCTGGATGATGCTGAGTGGCGAGCGTCACGAGCAGCAGCTTCAGCTCGACACGTTGCTGGCGGGTTACGAGGAGTTCATGGAGTTCGACCAGCGGGAGCTGGCGCTCATCGAGCCCCTGCGGGCCATGCGCATCGTCCACTACATGGCCTGGTTGGCCCGGCGCTGGAAGGATCCCGCCTTCCCCCGCCACTTCCCCTGGTTCAACACCGAGCACTACTGGCGCCAGCAGATTGCCACCCTGCACGACCAGCTGGCGGCCCTGAAGGCGCCGCCGCTGAGCCTGATGCCGCAGTGGTGAGGGAGGCAGCCGGGGGAGGCATGCCAGCCTCCCCCGGCTGCCTTTGCCATTGACGGCACGAGGGTGACGCAATAGGCTTGGACTGCTTCGGTTCGCCGGGCGTGCCTCACAGTGATCCCTTAACAGGAAACGTCATGAAAAAAATCCTATTTTTCCTCGCCGCCATGCTGATGATCCCCATGGTTCACGCCGCCCCGCAATTCAAGGAAGGCGTCAACTATGACGTGGTCACCCAGACCGGCAGCGCCCAGCCGGAAGTACTGGAGTTCTTCTCCTACTACTGCCCGCACTGCGCCAAGTTCGAGCCGATCGCCGAAGATCTGAAGAAGAGCCTGCCCGAAGGCGTGCCCCTGAAGAAGAACCCGGTGGCCTTCCTGGGCCGCGAGATGGGTCCGGAGATGCAGCGTGCCTACGCCGTCGCCAACCTGCTGAACGTGGAGGCCAAGCTGACCCCGGCCATCTTCGACAAGATCCACACCCAGCGTCAGATCCCCCAGAGCCGTGCCGACGTGAAGCAGATCTTCGTGGACAACGGCGTGCCGGCCGAGGAGTTTGACGGCGCCGTCGACAGCTTCGCCGTCTCCGGCATGGTCTCCCAGTTCGATCGCAACACCGAGACTTACAACGTGCGCGGCGTGCCGGCCTTCCTGGTCAACGGCAAGTACATGGTGAAGATTGAATCCATCACCTCCCAGGAACAGTTCAACCAGCTGGTGCAGTTCCTGCTGGCGAAGAAAGACTGATCCAGACTGACCTCGTGAAAAAAGCCCGCCGGTGCAAACCGGCGGGCTTTTTGTTTATCGGGCCCATGACGACGGGAAGGGCTCAGATCTGGCAATCCCGCTGGGTGGGGGCCGGGCGTGGCAGACGGGTACGGCGGCTGAGGGCCTCCGCCAGCCAGACCAGCAGCAGTATGGCCAGCAGCAGGGTGGCCGCCTGATCGTAGCGGAACAGGCTTAAGGAGACATAGAGCTGCTGCCCCAGCCCGCCGGCCCCGACCACCCCGAGGATGGTGGCGGCGCGCAGGTTCATCTCGCCGCGATAGAGGCTGTAGGCCAGCCACTGGTGTGACACCAGGGGAAACAGCCCGTACCAGAAGCTGGCCACGGCGCCGGCGCCGCTCAGTTGCAGGGCGAGGCGGGGGGCGGGGTCCGCATTCTCGAGGGTCTCCACGAACAGCCTGGCCAGCACGCCGGTGGTGTGCAGGGTGAGCGCCAGTATGCCCGCCACCGGCCCCAGCCCGACCGCGATCACCAGCAGGCTGGCGAAGATGAGCTCGGGCACGGATCGCAGCAGGTTGAACAGCAGCCGCAGCGGCCAGCAGTGGCGCGCGAGGCAGGCCAGCGGCAGGGCCAGCAGGGCGCTGAAGAGGGTGCTCAGCAGCGCCATCTGCACCGTATCGAGCAGGCCTGTGCCCACAGCCTTGAGGAAGGGCCATGACCAGTCCGGTCGCAGAAACTCCCCCACGAAGGCGCCCAGGCCGTCCAGGGAGAAGCTCAACATGCGCCAGTCGAGCCGATAGAGGGCCAGGACCCCGGCCAGCCCCAGGCAGATCAGCAACAGCAGGCCGGGGGAGCGGCTGTGGCGCAGCCAGGCGCTGAGGCCGTCCGCCAGGGTCACCAGCAGGATGAAGGCCAGCAGCAGGGTCACCACCTCGCCGCCGGCAAACATGCGCAGGGAGAGCTCGAGCTGCTGGCCGAGCCCGCCCGCCCCGACGAAGCCCATGATGACGGAGGCGCGCAGGGCGCACTCCCAGCGATAGACGGTGTAGGAGAGCAGCTCCTGGCGCACCGCGGGCAGCACGCCATACCAGAGCGCCTGCAGCCGGCCGCTGCCGCCGAGCAGCAGGGCGCGGGCCGGTTGCAGGGCGCCGCTCTCCATGATCTCGTTGTAGACCTTGGCCAGCATGCCGCCGTAGCTGACGGCGATGGCCAGGATGGCGGCGAGCGGTCCGAGCCCCGACAGGCGCACGAACAGCAGCGCCCAGATGAGCTCGGGCAGGCTGCGCAGCAGGATGGCGACGAGGCGCGAGAGGGCCCGCAAGGCGCCGCGCAGGGGGCTGGGAACCGGCCCCAGCTCGGCGAGCGACAGGGCGCGGGAACCGAGCAGGGCGAACGGCACGCCGAGCAGCAGGGCGCCCGCCAGCCCCAGGGTCGCCACCGCCAGGCTCTCCAGGGTCGCGGTCAGGGTCAGGGCGAGAAAGTCCCGATCAAAACGGGGCGGCCAGCTGGTGGCGACAAAGTTGCCCATCTGCCGCCAGCTCTGGCCATCGAACAGGCCGAGCCAGCCGTCGGCCTGCTGCCACAGGCTGTAGCCGATGAGCAGCAGCAACCAGGGCAGGGGATGACGCCAGTGGAGGGTCAGACCAAACACGCTGCCGCCTCGTCGTCACCGGCGTAGAGCTCGGCCAGCATGGCCGGGGTGACGGCCGCCGCCGGGCAGTCGAACTGCACCCGCCCCTCCCGCAGGCCGATGATGCGGGGGAAGCGGTCGAGGGCCAGCTCGACCGCGTGCAGGTTGGCGACGAGGGTGCTGCCCCGGGCGCGGGCCTGGGCCAGCAGGGCATCCAGGCTGCTCTGGGCGAGCACGGGATCGAGGGCGGAGACAGGCTCGTCCGCCAGGATCAGGTCCGGCTGCTGGTAGAGCACCCGGGCGATGCCGACCCGTTGCAGCTGGCCGCCGGAGAGCTCGCCGCAGCACTGCTGCCACTTGTCGGCGAGGCCGAGGCGGGCCAGTTCGGTTCGCGCGCCTGCTGGGTCGCAGGGGCGCAGCAGGGAGAGTAAGGAACGGCCGAGGGACCACTGGCCGAGGCGGCCGGCCAGCACGGCGGTCACCACCGGCTGGGAGGCGGGCAGCGGAGGCTGCTGCCAGATCATGCCGATCCGGCTGCGCAGCCGCTGGCGGGCCCGGGTGGAGAGGGCCCAGGGATCCTGGCCCCAGAGGGTGAGCTCGCCCTCGCCGCGCAGCTCGGTGGCGATCAGCCGCAGCAGGCTGGTCTTGCCCGCGCCGCTCGGCCCGATGACGGCCACGCACTCCCCCGCGGCTATCTGCAGATGAAGCGGGTGCAGGATGCGGCTCTGCCCGAGCCGCAATCCTTTCCCGTCCAGCGCGACGGCGATCACTTCAGCAGGCCGGCCTGGGTCGCGGCGGCTTCGATGCCCTGGTAGTTCTCGGGCCTGGTCTCGATGAAGCGGCTGGCGCGTTGCAGCTTGAGGATCTCGGCCTGGGCGGGCACCGCCGGATCCAGGCTGAGGAAGGCCTGTTTGATCTTCTCCTGAAGGGCCGGATCCAGATCGCCGCGCACCGTCCAGTTGTAGTCAAAGTAGGTCGGCGTGGTCCAGATCACCTTGACCCTGGCGGTATCGACCTTGCCCTCTTCCACCAGCTTCTCCCACACCGAGGCGTTGAGCGCGCCGGCCGGCACCTTGCCGGAAGCGACCCAGGCGACGGTGGCGTCGTGGGCGCCGGAGAAGGCGACGTGGGCGAAGTCACGCTCCGGGTTGATGCCCTGCTCGGCCAGGAAGTGGCGCGGCATCAGGTGACCCGAGGTGGAGGAGGGGGAACCGAACGCGAAGTCCTTGCCCTTGGTGTCGGCCAGGGTCTTGATGCCGCTGTCGACGTTGGCGATGAACTTGGACGTGAACTGGGCGTCTTCCTGGCGCTGCACCAGGGGTACCACCTTGTCGGCACGGCGATGGGCCTGCACATAGGTGAAGCCCCCGAGCCAGGCCATGTCCAGCTTGCCGGCGGCCAGCGCCTCGACCACGGCGGCGTAGTCGTTGACCGGCACGAACACCACCTCGCGGCCCGTCTTCTCGGCCAGGTAGTCACCCAGGGGGGCAAACTTGCGCTGCAGTTCGGTGGGGGCCTCGTCCGGGATGGCGGAGACCCGCAGCGGCTCGGCGGCGACGGCTCCCAGGCTGGCGAACAGGGTGGTGATGGCAAATATCCATTTGGAGGTCATGGGCGGTTCCTTGTGGTCTGGCGTTCAAACAAGCGAAAGGTCCGACGGGGGCCGGACCTTTCAGGTGAGTCATGGTAGGGGGCCATCGGCGCAGTGCGCAAGATGGGGCACTCAAAAAGGCGTCTTATACCCCGACGTGGAACGCCTGCTTGAGGTTGCGGATGAAGTCTGCGTCCCGGCACAGGGTCTTGCCCGGGCTGTCGGAGATCTTGGCGACCGGGCCGCCGTTGCACTCCATCAGCTTGAACACGATGTTCATGGGGGTGACGCCCGGCAGATCGCAGGTGAGCTTGGTGCCGATGCCGAAGCTGGTGTTGATGCGGCCACGGAAGTGGCGGAACAGTTGGACCGCCTTGTCGAGATCCAGGCCATCCGAGAACACCAGCGTCTTGGTGGCGGGATCGATGCCGAGGCGCTGGTAGTGGCTGATGGCCTTCTCCCCCCACACCACGGGGTCGCCGGAGTCGTGGCGCAGCCCCTGGTAGCGGCTGGCCAGCTCGAAGTCGAAGTCGCGCAGGAAGGCATCCATGGTGATGCAGTCGGTGAGCGCGATGCCGAGGTGATTGGTGAATTCATCCAGCCAGCTGGTGAGGGCGGCGCGCTGGCTGAGCTCCAGCGGGAAGCCGAGCTGCTGATGGGCCTGGAACCACTCGTGGGCCTGGGTGCCCACTGCCGGCAGCCGGTACTTGCGTGCCAGCTGGTAGTTGCTGGTGCCGTGAAACGCCGGCAGCCGCTCCTGGAGGCGGCCCACCACGGCATCCTGCACCGCGTGGGAGAAGCGGCGGCGGGTGCCGAAGTCGATGAGGTTGAACTCCTGCATCTCCGCCGGGCTCAGCTCCCGCTCCAGCTTGTCGAGCTTCTGGTCGAGTCGCGCCAGCGCCTGGCTCACCCCGAACTGGGGGTAGCGGAAGCGGTTGCGCATCTCGCTGATGATGGCGAGCACCGGGATCTCCCACAGGATGACGTCCTGCCAGGGCCCCTCGACCCGCACGTTGATGCGTCCATCCCGCTCGAACACCTTGAGCAATGAGGCATCCAGCGGCTTGCGGCGCAGGTGATCCAGATAGTCGGCGGTGAAGAAGGGGCGTTCGGCCAGGAAATCGAGTTCGGAGCGGGTCAGGCGCAGGGATCCGGCGAGGCGCAACTGCTCCTCGATCTCGCCCATCATGGGCAGCAGATCCTCTTCGTTGCGGCTGTGGAATTCGGCCACCACCTCGGCATCCGGGTAGCGGTGGAACACCGCCTGCTGCATATGCAGCTTGTAAGCGTCGGTGTCGAGCAGGCTGTGGAGGATGGGAGGCATGTCAGGCTCCTCGCAGGCGGGAGCGAACAGTGTCGTTCCCCTGCTGCATGGGTAAGGTGCGGGCGTCGGTATCGAGCAGGCTGTAGAGGATGGGGGGCATATCAGGCGTCCAGCAGGCGTTGTACATCGGCCAGGGTCTGGGCCAGCTCGGCGCCGGCCTCGATCATCTGGGTGCGGGCCTGTGCGACCGTTTCGGGGGCGATGCCGCGGCAGGCATCGAGATGGACGATCACCCTAAAACCGGCGCGGCGCAGCTGCAGCACGCTGGTCTTGACGCAGTAGTCGGTGGCGAGGCCGCCCACCAGCACAGTCGCGACGTTGCGGGCCTGCAGGAACTCGATGAGCCCGGTGCTGCGCCGCTCGGCCAGATCGTGGTAGCAGGCGCCATAGGGATGCAGATCCGGCTCGACCCCCTTCCAGACGAAGAAGTCGTAATCGATGGGGGCGGGCAGGCCGTCCAGCAGCTCGAACCCCGGGGTGCCCGGCACGCAATGGGCCGGCCAGGTGAGATCGGCATTCGCCAGCGCAAGGGGTTGCAGCATGGCGGCCGGCTCGCTCACCACCCAGGCGGCGTTCACGGGGTGGGCATCCTTGCTGCCGATCCGCAGGCTGGCGAGGGTGGCCTGAGCGTTGAGGGCGGCCACTATCTCGTCCCCGCCCGCGACGGGCAGTTCATTCGGGCAGAGGGGACTGAACCCCTTCTGCGCATCAATATCCAGGCTGGCGACGATTCCCATGGACGGCTCCTTCACATAGTATTCTTGTGATATTATCTACCAAACATTATTAGAAGGCGAGCAGGTCGACCAGGATGCCGAGAATGAGTCTGGATATGGTGGTGCTGCGGTTGCGCGAGGAGCGGCTCGAACTGCTCCTCGAGACCCGGGATCGCCCCCCCTTTGCCCACTGCTGGCAACTGCCGGCCCTGCGCATCGACGAGACCCGGGACCGGGATCTGGATGCCGCCCGCCACCGATTGCTGGCGCAGTGGGGACTGGAGCAGTGCTACAGCGAGCAGGTCTGTACCCTGGGCAACCTGGAGCGGGATCCCCGGGGATGGTCTACCACGCTCGTTTATCTGTGCCTGGCGGAGCCAGAGGCAGGGGCCGTGCGCGGCTGCTGGCACCCGCTTGCCGACCTGCCCGGCCTGGATCTCGCCTTCGATCACGGCCAGCTGGTCGCCATGGGGCTGGAGCGGCTGCGCATCAAGAGCCGCTACAGCACCTTGCCGTTGCACCTGCTGGGGGCCGAGTTCACCCTCTCGGAGGTGCAGCGCGCCTTCGAGATCGTCCTGCAGACCCCCATGAACACGGCCGCCTTTCGCAAGCGGATCCACCGTGCCGAGATCCTGGTGGACACCGGTCGCAAGCGCACCGGCAAGCAGCGCCCCGCCATCCTCTACCGGCTGGAGAGCCCCTGCTGCGTGATGTTCGACCAGGTGATGAACGGAGCGGAAGCATGAAGGATGTCTGCGTGCACAAGGTGCTGGTGAGCGCGTGCTTGCTGGGTCAGCCGGTACGCTACGACGGCCGGAGCAAGGGGATTGTCAGCGACTGGCTGAAGGCCCTCGGTGCCGAGGGGCGGGTGCTGGCCTTCTGCCCCGAGGTGGCGGGCGGTCTGCCGACCCCGCGTCCACCCGCCGAGCGGCAGGGGGAGAGGGTCGTGACCGAGGGTGGGCTGGATGTGACGGCGGAGTTCGATCGGGGTGCCCTGCTGGCGCTCGAGCTCTGCCAGGCCCAGGGCATCCGCTTCGCCCTGCTGAAAGAAGGGAGCCCCTCCTGCGGCAGCGGCCGCATCTATAACGGCCGCTTCGAGGGGCAATCCGTGGCGGGCGAGGGCAAGACCACGGCCCTGTTGCGCCGCCACGGCATCGCCGTGTTCAGCGAGGATCAGCTGCCCGAGCTGGCGTCGGCGCTCTCCTTGGCGGTCAACGCCGCGGGCGCCTGAGCCTGCTGCCAGCTTTCCAGCACCTCGTCCTTCTCCTGCCAGCGCCGGTTCAGCCACTCCTGGAAGCCGCGCTTGAACTGCTTGTCGTTGAAGTAATCCCCCACCAGCTGCTCGTCCACCGGCAGCTCCTCGATCCGCACCCGGATGCGCTTCATCCGCCCCATCAGGAAGTCCTTGAAGGGGGTCTCGGGGTTGTCCGGGTAGCTGATGGTGACGTTGATCAGGCTGTCGAACTGATCGCCCATGGCCGCCAGGGTGAAGGCGAGCCCCGCCGCCTTGGGGGGCATCAGGTGGCGAAAGCGGGATCGGGAGGCGTCGCGCTTCGCCTCGGTGAAGCGGGTGCCCTCCACGAAGTTGATGACGGTGGTGGGGATATGGCGAAACTTCTCGCAGGCGTTGCGGGTGGTCTCGATATCCTTGCCCCGCAGGTGCGGGTTGCGCAGCAGAAACTCTCTCGAATAACGGCGCATAAAGGGCATGTCGAGCCCCCAGCAGGCGAGCCCCAGCAGCGGGATGTAGATGAGCTCGTGCTTCATGAAGAACTTGGGTACCGGCAGCCGGTCGCGGAACAGGTGACCGAGCACGACGATGTCGGTCCAGCTCAGGTGGTTGCTGATGATGAGATACCAGCCATCCTTGCGCAGCCGGGTGTCGTCCTCCACCTGCCAGTCGATGCGGGTGGTGAGGCGGATCACCAGGGCGTTGCAGCCGAGCCACAGGCGCATGAAACGGTTGTTGAGGCGACTGCAGGCACGGCCGAAGGCCGGCACGGGGAGCAGCAGCTTGGCCAGGGACACCAGCAGGATCAGGCTGGCGCACAGGGCGGTAAACAAAATGGTCAGGCCGGCGCTGATGAGCAGCACCAGGGGGCCGGGGAGCAGGTTTGGCATGGATGTCTTACTGCGTCTTGTCCGCCAGCAGTTGGCCCAGGGTCTGATCTTTCTCGTGCCAGATCCCGTTCAACCACTGTTGAAACTCTTGTTGGAACTCGGGGTCATTGAAGTAATCCCCCACCAGATTGCGTTCGATCGGCAGAAAGCGGACCCGAACCTTGATCTCCCTGACTCGACCGCACATGAAGTCCCAGTAACTGGGGATGCCACCCGGATAGGCGATGGTCACATCCACCAGCTTGTGCAGTTGATCCCCCATGGCCGCCAGGGTAAAGGCGATGCCACCCGCCCGGGGGGAAAGCAGATGACGATAGGGTGCCCCCTGTTTGTCGTGCTTGCCGGTGGTGAAGCGGGTGCCCTCCACGAAGTTCATCACGCTCACCGGAATGTGGCGGAATTTGGCACAGGCCTTTCGCGTGGTCTCTATGTCTTTTCCCTTCAGATGCGGGTGTTTTTCCAGAAATTTTCGGGAATAACGTCGCATGAAGGGGAAGTCGAGCGCCCACCAGGCCAGACCGAGAAAAGGTACCCAAATCAGTTCTTTCTTGAGGAAAAACTTCAGGAAGGGGATTTTCTGATTAAAAATCCGCTGCAATACCAGTATGTCGACCCAGGATTGATGGTTGGCAATCACCATATACCACTCATTCCGGCGCCCTTTGTCCACTCCGACCACCTCGAAAGGGGTCCTGATGATGGTTTTCTGGATCAGGTTATTGAAACCTATCCAGCAGCCGGCGCAGCCATCCAGCAGCGCGTTGCACAGAGTGCGCCACCCCTTGATGGGCAGCAGCAGCTTGATGACGCCAAGCAGCAGGACGGGGACAAACCAGAACAGGGTGTTGATGAAATAGAGCAGGGTCGAGAGGCTGCCGCGCAGTCGCTCTATCAGCTTGTTGGGCATGGTGGAATCCGTTTTCGTGTCGGTGGATGGCAACCAAGTGGTCAGATCTGTGGTCATGATATCAGCCGATCCGCGGCTAGACCATGGAGACGCCCTCCCCGGACGGGGATCCCCGTGTCGCTTGCTCCGCCTTCACTGGCCGCCGCGCAGGCGCGTCAGCAGCCGGTCCATGGCCCGGTAACCGAGCGCCTCGATGAGATGCTCCCTCTCGATGGCGGGCCGCCCTGCGAGATCGGCGATGGTGCGCGACACCCGCAGGATCCGGTGCCAGGCCCGGATGCTGAGCCCCAGCTTCTGGATGGCGTTCTCCAGAAATTCGGCATCCTGCGGTGATAAGCGGCAAATTGCTTCGATTTCACGGCTGTCCAGCAGGTTGTTGAGCTTGCCGTTGCGGGCCAGCATCTGCTCGCGCGCCCTCAACACCCGTTCGCGGATCTGACCGCTCGATTCCCCCCGCTGTGCCTTGCCGGTCAGGCTCCCCTTGGGCAGCAGCGGCACCTCCACCGTCAGGTCGAACCGGTCGAGGAAGGGGCCTGAGAGCTTGCCGAGGTAGCGCAGGATCTGGTCCGGGCTGGAGCGGGTCTGGCCGTCGCCATAGTGGCCGCAGGGGCTGGGGTTCATGGCCCCCACCAGCTGGAAGCGGGCGGGAAAGTCCACCTGGCGGGCGGCGCGGCTGATGGTGATGTGGCCCGTCTCCAGCGGTTCGCGCAGGGAGTCGAGCACCTTGCGCTCGAACTCGGGCAGTTCGTCCAGAAACAGCACGCCGTTGTGGGCCAGGGATATTTCGCCAGGACGAGGGTGACTGCCACCGCCCACCAGGGCTACCGCCGAGGCGCTGTGGTGCGGCGTACGATAGGGTCTGTGGTGCCAGTGACCGGCCTGCGGGGTGAGGCCGCCGATGGAGTGGATGGCGGCGGTCTGCTGCGCCTCCTGTTCGCTCAGCGGCGGCAGAATGCCGGGCAGCCGGCTCGCCAGCATGCTCTTGCCGGTACCGGGCGGGCCGATGAACAGCAGGTTGTGGCTGCCGGCGGCGGCGATCTCCAGCGCCCGCTTGGCCTGGGACTGGCCGATCACGTCCTGCAGATCCGGCACATCGGGCGGCGTCTCCGTGCTTTGGGGCTCCGGCAACGGAAGCTCGTACTGGCCTGCCAGCCAGGCGGTAACCGCCAGCAGCTGGTGGGCTGTGCGCACCTCGGCATCCTGAATAAGCGAAGCCTCGGGGCCGTTCTCCCGCGGTACCAGCAGGGTGCGGCCCGCATCCCGGCAGGCGAGCACCGAGGGGAGCACCCCGAGTACGGGGCGGATCTCTCCGGTCAGGGCCAGTTCCCCCAAAAATTCGTGATCGAGCAGGTATTTTGCCGGTATCTGCTTGGAAGCGGCGAGAATGCCGATGGCGATGGCCAGATCGAAACGGCCCCCCTCCTTGGGCAGGTCGGCGGGGGCCAGGTTGACCGTGATGTGCTTGGCCGGGAACTCGAAGTTGCCGTTGAGCAGGGCGCTGCGCACCCGATCCCGCGACTCTTTCACCGAGGTTTCCGGCAGCCCCACCATGTTGAAGGCGGGCAGACCGTTGGAGAGGTGCACCTCCACCGTGACTTGCGGCGCCGTGATCCCCAGGCTGGCACGGCTATAAACCACAGCTAATGACATAAATCCCGTCCTTGGTTTGATGTATGTGCTGGTTAACCGTTTTTTATTAGTTTTTTGTTCCAACTGGTGGGTTCTGACTCAGTCAAATTCAGAGTCTTGTCAGGCAAAAAACGCTTGCCCAATAAAAATCACCGTGCTAGTTCTAATAGCCATTCGCGGCAAGCTCCGCCCCTATTTCACAGGATTTCCGGTTGTAACTATGAACATGGTCTCCCGTTTCGTCAGCATTATCGTGGTCCTAGTGGTGATTATTATCTCACCGCTCGGGGCTCGTTTGGCTGCACGGAACAAGGGATAGACCCACCACCGGACAGAACGAAACAAGCGACCCCCGAGCCTCAAGGCCCGGGGGTTTTTTTTCGACCAAAGGACAGGATTTTCCACATGAACGGCGCGCAGTTTTTGGTACAGGCTCTCAAGAAACAGGGTGTGACCCAGGTGTTTGGTTACCCGGGCGGGGCCATCATGCCGGTCTACGATGCCCTGTATGACGGCGGTCTGGCCCATCAGCTCTGCCGCCATGAGCAGGGGGCCGCCATGGCGGCTGTAGGTTATGCCCGCGCCTCCGGTCAGGTGGGGGTCTGCATCGCCACCTCTGGCCCCGGCGCCACCAACCTGGTGACCGGCCTCGCGGAGGCGCTGCTGGATTCCGTGCCCCTGGTGGCCATCAGCGGCCAGGTGCCCTGCGCCGCCGTCGGGACAGATGCGTTTCAGGAGGTTGACGTGCTCGGCATGTCCCTCTCCTGCACCAAGCACTCCTTCATGGTGACGGACGTGGCGGATCTGCCTCAGGTGATTGCCGAGGCCTTCGCCATCGCCAGCGAGGGGCGCCCTGGCCCGGTGCTGATCGACCTGCCCAAGGATGTGCAACTGGCCGCCGTTCCCTCCCAGAGCCCGCTGTTTGCGGTGGCGGAGCCCGAACATCTCAATCCGGCCGACCTGAAGGCCGCCCGCATCCTGCTGGCCGGTGCCGAGCGCCCGGTGCTCTACGTCGGTGGCGGGGTGGGGATGGCGAATGCCGAGCAGCAGCTGCGCGAATTTGCCGCCGCGACCGGCATGCCGGCGGTCACTACCCTCAAGGGGATAGGGGCGCTCGACCCCGACAGTCCCGTCTATCTCGGCATGCTCGGCATGCACGGCACCAAGGCCGCCAACCTCGCGGTGCAGCAGTGCGACCTGCTGCTGGTGGTGGGCGCCCGTTTCGACGACCGGGTGACCGGCAAGCTGGAAGAGTTCGCCCCGCAGGCCAAGGTGATCCACCTGGACGTGGATGCCGCCGAGTTCGGCAAGCGCCGCGCCGCCGAGGTGGGTATCACCCAGGATCTCAAACAGGTGCTGCCGCGCCTCGCCATGTCCCTCTCCATCGACCCCTGGCGTGAATACTGCGCCGCCATGGCCCGGGAATATGCCTTCCGCTACGACCATCCCGGCCAGGCCATCTACGCCCCGGCCCTGCTCAAGCAGCTCTCCGCCAGGTTGCCGGAGACCAGCGTGGTGGCCTGCGACGTGGGTCAGCACCAGATGTGGGTGGCCCAGCACATGCGCTTCACCAGCCCGCGCAACCACCTCTCCAGCGCCGGCCTCGGCACCATGGGTTTCGGTCTGCCCGCCGCCATCGGCGCCAAGATGTCGCGCCCGGATGACGAAGTGGTGCTGGTGAGCGGGGACGGCTCCTTCATGATGAACGTGCAGGAGCTCGGCACCATCCGCCGTGCCCAGCTCAAGGTGAAGATGGTGCTGCTGGACAACCAGCGCCTCGGCATGGTGCGCCAGTGGCAGGAGCTGTTCTTCGACGGTCGCTACAGCGAGACCAATTTGTCCGACAACCCCGACTTCATCGCCCTGGCCGCCGCCTTCGGCATCCCCGGCGAGACCATCACATGCAAGGAGGAGATAGCCCCTGCCCTCGATCGCCTGCTGGCGAGCGAGACCGCCTATCTGCTGCATGTGGCCATTTCAGAGGAAGAAAACGTCTGGCCCCTGGTACCGCCAGGAGTCGCCAACCACAAGATGATGGAGCAACGCCCATGAGTCAGCACAGTCAGCACCAGCACACCTTGCATATCCATGCCCAGCCCAGACCCGAAGTGATGGAGCGGGTGCTGCGGGTGGTCCGCCACCGCGGCTTCGCTCTCAATGCCCTGCACATGGAGCAGGATTGCCAACAGCTGCGGATCACGGTTACTGTCGAGTCGGTGCGTCCCATCCAGCAGTTGTGGAGCCAGCTGAACAAGCTGGTGGACGTCTCCCGGGTCGATGCACTGGAACAGCCATCCCGGATCAGCGCTTAAGGAGCCAAGCCAATGTCACAGCCTTCCCACCCTCAATACATCTGGTTCAACGGCAAGCTGGTGCCCTGGCAGGATGCCCAGGTGCACGTCATGAGCCATGCCCTGCACTACGGATCCTCGGTGTTCGAGGGGGTGCGCGCCTATGACACCCCCAGGGGCACCTGCATCTTCCGCCTGCAGGAGCACACCCGCCGCCTGTTCGACTCCGCCAAGATCTACTGGATGGACGTCCCCTACAGCGAGGCCGAAGTGAATGAAGCCTGCCGCACCGTGGTGCGCGAGAACGGCCTGAAAAGCGGCTACCTGCGCCCGCTGGCCTTTGTCGGCAACGTGGGGCTGGGGCTGCATCCGCCGCTGGATGCCAAGGCAGACCTCATGGTCGCGGCCCTGCCCTGGGGCGCCTATCTCGGTGAAGAGGGGCTGAAAAACGGGGTGGATGTGTGCGTCACCTCCTGGAACCGGCTCGCCCCCAACACCATCCCCACCGGCGCCAAGGCGGGCGGCAACTACCTCTCTTCCCAGCTCATCAGCCGCGAGGCCAAGCGCAACGGCTTCGCCGAGGGGCTGGCGCTGGACGTGAACGGCTACCTGAGCGAAGGGGCGGGGGAGAACCTGTTCCTGGTGAAGAACGGCGTGCTGTTCACCCCGCCCGCCACCGCCGCCATCCTGCCCGGCATCACCCGCGACACCATCATGACGCTTGCGCGTGACTTGGGTTATGAGGTGCGGGAGCAGGCGCTGCCCCGCGAGGCGCTCTACGTGGCGGACGAGATCTTCATGACCGGCACGGCCGCCGAGGTGACCCCGGTGCGCTCGGTGGATCGGATGCAGGTGGGCGCTGGTTGCCGTGGCCCGGTGACCGAACAGCTGCAGAACGCCTTCTTCGGCCTATTCAACGGCAAGACCGAAGACAAGTGGGGTTGGCTGACCCCCGTCAACGACTGATGAGAGCGGGGAGGCGTCACGCCTCCCCGAGTCGCTTCCGGTGAAGGCTCCCCGAGGTGCCTTCACCAGGATCGATTCCCGATCCGCGAATCACACATTCATGTTGAAAGACAATGCGCCCTAGGGGCATTCAGGGAGTAGAGACAATGCCGAAGTTGAGATCCGCCACCACCACCCACGGACGTAACATGGCCGGGGCCCGCGCCCTCTGGCGTGCCACCGGCATGACCGATCAGGATTTCGGCAAGCCCATTATCGCCGTGGTCAATTCCTTCACCCAGTTCGTGCCCGGCCACGTCCATCTCAAGGATCTCGGCCAGCTGGTCGCCCGGGAGATCGAGGCGGCCGGCGGCGTCGCCAAGGAGTTCAACACCATCGCCGTGGATGACGGCATCGCCATGGGCCACGGTGGCATGCTCTATTCCCTGCCGTCCCGCGAACTCATCGCCGACTCGGTGGAGTACATGGTCAACGCCCACTGCGCCGACGCCATGGTCTGCATCTCCAACTGCGACAAGATCACCCCGGGGATGCTGATGGCGGCCCTGCGCATCAACATCCCGGTGATCTTCGTCTCCGGCGGCCCCATGGAGGCGGGCAAGACCAAGCTCTCCGACCAGATCATCAAGCTGGATCTGGTGGACGCCATGATCCAGGGCGCCGACCCCAAGGTCTCCGATGCCCAGAGCGATCAGATCGAGCGCAGCGCCTGCCCCACTTGCGGCTCCTGCTCCGGCATGTTCACTGCCAACTCCATGAACTGCCTGACCGAGGCGCTCGGTCTCTCCCAGCCGGGCAACGGCTCCCTGCTGGCGACCCACGCGGATCGCGAGCAGCTGTTCAAGCTGGCGGGCCAGCGCATCGTCACCCTGGCCAAGCGCTGGTATGAGCAGGACGATGCCTCGGCGTTGCCGCGCAATATCGCCACCAAGGCGGCGTTCGAGAACGCCATGGCGCTGGATATCGCCATGGGGGGGTCCACCAACACCGTGCTGCACCTGCTGGCGGCGGCCCAGGAGGCGGGTGTCGACTTCACCATGGCCGACATCGACCGCATGTCCCGCAAGGTGCCCCAGCTGTGCAAGGTGGCGCCCTCCACCCAGAAATACCACATGGAGGACGTGCACCGCGCCGGCGGCGTGGTCGCCATCCTGGGCCAGCTGGAGAAGGCGGGCCTGGTGCACGGGGATGCCCGCAATGTGCTCGGCACCTCGCTCAGCGAGCTGCTTGAGGCGTACGACGTGAGCCGCTGCGATGACAAGGCGGTGCACGACTTCTACCGCGCCGGCCCGGCCGGGATCCGCACCACCAAGGCGTTCAGCCAGGATTGCCGCTGGCCCGAGCTGGATCTGGACAGAGCGGAAGGCTGCATCCGCTCCTTCGACAACGCCTACAGCCAGGAGGGCGGTCTCGCCGTACTCGCCGGCAACCTGGCGCTGAACGGCGCCATCGTCAAGACCGCCGGGGTGGATGAGGAGAACCTCCGCTTCCGTGGCCCGGCCCGGGTGTTCGAGAGCCAGGAGAGCGCGGTGAGCGGCATCCTGGACGGCACGGTGAAAGCCGGTGAGGTGGTGGTGATCCGCTACGAAGGGCCGAAAGGGGGGCCGGGCATGCAGGAGATGCTCTACCCCACCACCTATCTCAAGTCGATGGGATTGGGCAAGGCGTGCGCCCTGATCACCGACGGCCGCTTCTCCGGCGGTACCTCGGGTCTCTCCATCGGCCACGTCTCGCCGGAGGCGGCCTCCGGCGGCACCATAGGCCTGGTGGAGGATGGCGACATCATCAACATCGACATCCCGGCCCGCAGCATGGTGCTGGAGGTGGCCGACAGCGTGCTGGCCGCCCGTCGCGTGGCCGTCGAAGCCCGTGGCTGGAAGCCGCTGGATCGTCAGCGCGAGGTCTCGTTCGCCCTGCGTGCCTACGCCATGTTCGCCACCAGTGCCGACAAGGGTGCGGTGCGCGATCGTACCCTGCTGGGGGAGTGAAGATGATGACCAGTCATGATGTGGGTGCATTGCGTGCCCTTCGCCACGAGACGGAGGAATAAGCCATGGTCTCTGCGGCGGATTATCTGCGCAAGGTGCTGCTCTCCCCCGTCTACGAGGCGGCGCGGGTCACCCCCCTGCAAACCCTGAAGAAGCTCTCCGAGCGGCTCGGCAATCACGTCAGCCTGAAGCGGGAGGACCTGCAACCTGTCCACTCCTTCAAGCTGCGCGGCGCCTACCACAAGATCGCCACCCTGACCCAGGAGCAGAAGGCGCGCGGCGTGGTGGCGGCCTCGGCGGGCAACCACGCCCAGGGGGTCGCCCTGTCGGCTGCCAAGCTCGGTATCAAGGCGATCATAGTGATGCCCAAGACCACGCCAGACATCAAGATCGACGCGGTGCGCCGTCAGGGCGGCAACGTGCTGCTGTTTGGCAACAGCTTCGACGAGGCCTATGGCGAGAGCCGCCGCCTCGCCGAGAGCGAGGGCTATACCCTGATCCCGCCCTTTGACGACGTCGAGGTGATCGCGGGTCAGGGCACCATCGGCAAGGAGCTGCTGGAGCAGGATACCCACCTCACCCACGTCTTCGTGCCGGTGGGGGGCGGCGGCCTGGCCGCCGGGGTGGCGGTCTACATCAAGCAGCTGCTGCCGGACGTCAAGGTGATCGGGGTGGAGGCGGAGGGCTCCGCCTGCCTCAAGGCCGCGCTGGCGGCCGGCGAGCCGGTCAACCTGGAGCGGGTCTCCCTGTTTGCGGACGGGGTGGCGGTCAAGCGCATCGGCGAGGAGACCTTCCGCCTGTGCAACCAGTATCTGGACGAGGTGGTGACCGTCTCCAACGACCAGATCTGCGCCGCGCTGAAAGACATCTTCGACGACTGCCGCGCCATCGCCGAGCCGTCGGGGGCCCTGTCCCTGGCCGGCCTCAAGGCCTATAGCGAGCGGGAGCAGGTGAAGGGCGGGCGGATGGCGGCCATCCTGTCGGGCGCCAACGTCAACTTCCACAGCCTGCGCTACGTGTCGGAGCGCTGCGAGATCGGTGAGAAGCGCGAGGGCATGCTGGCGGTGACCATCCCCGAGCGCAAGGGGGCTTTCCTCGACTTCTGCCGTCAGCTCGGGCCCCGCATGGTGACCGAGTTCAACTACCGCTATGCCGATGCGGTGCAGGCGTCGCTGTTCGTCTCGGTGCGCCTCAGCGGCGGTGACGAGGAGCTCGGCCAGATCATCGATCAGCTCGGCGGCAACGGCTATCCGGTGGTCAACATGACCGAGAGCGAGCTGGCCAAGAACCACGTGCGCTACATGATTGGTGGCCGGCCTGCCCGGCCGCTCGGTGAGCGGCTCTACAGCTTCAAGTTCCCGGAGCAGCCGGGGGCCCTGATGCGCTTCCTCGAGACCCTGGGCTGCCGCTGGAACATCAGCCTGTTCCACTATCGCAACCACGGCGCCGACTATGGCCGGGTGCTCTGTGCCTTCGAGCTGCCGGACGAGGACGTGGCCGCCTTCCACGATTACCTGCACGAGATCGGCTACGGCTGGAAGGAGGTGAGCGACGATCCCGCCTACCGGTTGTTCCTGGCGAGCCAGGGCAGTCAGTGACTGCGGCTTGACGATCCGCGCTACGAGATGAGAAACGAAGAGCCCGGCTCTTCGTTTTTTTATGGGCGACGTTCCAACCCCCCATGATTGGGGGCGCGGTGGTCGATAATGTCGCCAATATCACACTCCTGAGGCCCTGGTCGTTTGAGGCTGGTTGCAGATGGGATAATCTGAAGACGGGGCTTGGATTCGGGGCCCCGTCAGGGAAGAGAGGCGCAGTCGCGTCATAACAATTCATTGCAGGGGCTCATCCATGAACAGATCTATGCTCGCCGTCCTGATCGGCGCTCTGATGGCAACGGGGACGGTGCAGGCTGCCGCCCAGGACAACACCTGGTACGCCGGTGGCAAGGCCGGCTGGTCCAGTTTTTACGGGGTGGATTACGACGATCAGGTCAAGGATCTGCTCGATACCTATGATCCGGACAAGGATCACAGCGACCTGGGCCTGGGGCTCTTCGCCGGTTATCAGGTCAACCGGAACGTGGCGATCGAGCTGGGTTACGACTGGCTCGGCAAGTACCAGGTGGATCAGCGCTTCTCGGGCAACGGTGTCGATGCGGGTCTGAATGGGGAAGCCAAGGCCCAGATGATCCAGGCCACCATGAAGATCGGCTTCCCGGCGACCACGGCGCTGGACATCTATGGTCGGCTGGGGGGCGCCTACGCCTGGACGGAGAGCACCATAGATGCCTGGGCCAACGACGGCACCACCAATCTCACCGAGTCGGGTGGGGGCAAGTACCACGGTGCCGCCTTCGTGGGGGCCTTGGGGGTGGAATACGCCATCGACAAGGACTGGGCCGCCCGCCTCGAATACCAGTACACCACGCCGCTCGGCAAGACCTCGCTGGATGAGTCCGGCATAGAGATGGACAACGGCCTGCTGTCGGTCGGCATGCTCTATCGTTTCGGCCAGATAGGCGACGAGCCGGTGGCGCCGACCCCCGCGCCCGAGCCTGCGCCCGCCCCGGCTCCCGTGCTGGTGGAGAAGCAGTTCAACCTGGATTCCGACGTGCTGTTCGAGTTCAACAAGGCGACCCTGAAGCCCGAAGCCAGCCAGGCCCTGGACAACCTGTTTGCCCAGATCCTGGCCGCCAATCCCAAGGACGGGGTGGCGACCGTGATCGGCCACACCGATCGCATCGGCTCGGAGGCCTACAACCAGTCCCTCTCCGAGCAGCGGGCCCGTACCGTGGCGGATTATCTCATCGCCAAGGGGCTGTTTGCCGACAAGGTACGCGCCGAGGGGCGGGGCGAGTCTTCCCCGGTGACGGGGGGCAGTTGCCCGGATGGCGCCAAGGCGCAGATGATCGCCTGCCTGGCCCCGGATCGCCGGGTCGAGGTGCGGCTGACCGGGGTGTCCCAGGTCGCCGAATAAGCCATCTTTGCCTTGCTATTAAACAACGAGGGGGTCCTGGCCCCCTCGTTGCATTCTGGCTCCCCCCTCATCCCCAACCCTTCTCCCGCGAGGGGAGAAGGGAGCAGGGACGTAGGTTCGATTAGCGAAGCGTAATCGGACCAGCGCAGCGACCCTCAATTCAACTCCGTGGGGTCTATATCCAGGCTCCAGCGCACCTTCTTGGTCTCGGGCCAGGTCTCCAGCTCCTTCACCGCCCAGTCCAGCAGCTGGGCCAGCGGTGCACGGCTCGGTCCCTGCACCAGCAACTGCATGCGAAACTTCCCCGCCTTGCGCTCCATGAAGCCGCTGATGGGCCCCAGCACCTGCACCTGGGGATAGCGGGCGCTGCGCAGGGTATCGGCGAGGCGAGCGAGGAACAGCTGCACCTCGTCCCGGCCATTGGCCTCGGCCCGAAACAGCCCCTGATGGCTGAACGGCGGCAGCCCCAGCAGGCGGCGCTCCTTGAGCGCCGTGTCGGCGAAATGGCCATAGCCGTTCTGGGTCAGATCCTGCAGCAGGGCATGCTCCGGGTGGTGGCTCTGCAGCACCACCAGCCCGGGTTTGCTGGCCCGGCCTGCCCGGCCCGCCACCTGGGTGTAGAGCTGGGCCAGCTTCTCGGCTGCCCGAAAATCGGCGCTGAACAGGGCGCCATCCACATCCAGCAGACCCACCAGGGTCACGTCCGGGAAGTGGTGGCCCTTGGCCAGCATCTGGGTGCCGATCAGGATCTTGTACTTGCCCGCCTTGATGTCGCCGAGATGGACTTCCAGCTCCCCCTTGCGGCGGGTGTTGTCCCGATCGATGCGCACCACGGGGTATTGCGGGAAGATAGTGGTGAGCAGCTGCTCCAGCTGCTCTGTGCCCACCCCGGAGCCGATGAGCTCGCTGCTGCCGCATTCGGGGCAGTGGTGGGGCAGGGGGCGCACGCTGTCGCAGTGATGGCAGTGCAGCCGCCGCCCGGCCTGGTGCCAGGTGTACCAGGCGTCGCAGCGTTCGCAGGCGGCGCTCCAGCCGCACTGGTGGCAGATGAGGGCCGGCGCATAGCCACGGCGGTTGAGAAACAGCATCACCTGGTTGCCGGCCGCCAGGTGTTCCGCCATCAGCTGCTCCAGCTGGGGCGAAAGCCCGGCCTGCAGCCGCACGTTCTTGATGTCGAGGATCACCTGGCGGGCGGTCTGGGCGTTGCCGGCGCGCCGGGTCAGGCTGAGGTGGTGATACTTGCCGGTGCGGGCGTTGTGCAGCGTCTCCAGCGACGGGGTGGCCGAGCCGAGCAGGATAGGGATGCCGGCGCGATGGGCCCGCATCACGGCGAGATCCCGCGCGTGGTAGCGAAAACCGTCCTGCTGCTTGAAGGAGCCGTCGTGCTCCTCGTCGATGATGATGATGCCGAGATCCTTGAACGGCGTGAACACCGCGGAGCGGGTGCCGATCAGGATGGCGGCGCCACCGTCGCGACAGGCCAGCCAGGCGTCGAGCCGCTCCCTGTCGTTCATGGCGGAGTTCATCGCCACCACCGGCACCTTGAAGCGGCGCCGGAAGCGGTTGATGGTCTGCGGAGTGAGGCCTATCTCCGGGACCATCACCAGGGCCTGCTTGCCCGCCTTGAGCAGGGGCTCGAGGATGCTCAGGTAAACCTCGGTCTTGCCGGAGCCTGTGATGCCATCCAGCAGGAAGGCGCCGAACCTGTCGCTCTGGCTGGTGACGGCGGCCACCGCCAGCGCCTGCTCGCCGTTGAGGCGCAGACCCTCCCCCGGCTCGAAACGGGCGGCCCAGTCGCCGTCATGGCTCGGCTCCAGCGAACGCTTCTCCAGCAAGCCTTTCTTCTCCAGCGCGGTGAGGGCGGCGCCCTGGATCTCCTCCTGCTTGAGGGCGGATGGCGTCTGCGATCCCTTGCGCAGCAGGGCGAGCGCCTGCTGCTGTTTGGCCGCCCGCTTGAGCTCGTTGAGGTCGATGGCCATGCCGGCCTCGGTGGCGAACCAGAACTCCAGCTCCCGATAGGCGGCGGGCTCCCCCTTGCGCACCAGCACCGGCAGGGCGTGGGGCAGCACCTCCCCCAGGGGGTGCTGGTAGTAGCCGGCGCTCCAGGCCATCAGCGCCAGGATGTCGGGCCCCAGCACGGGGGCGCTGTCGAGTACGCGCTTGATGGGCTTGAGCTTGTTGCGCGGCACCTGGCTCTCGGCCGGATGATCGACCACCAGGCCGACCAGGGTCTGGGGGCCGAACGGGATCTCGACCCGGCAGCCGGGGGCAGGCAAGGGCAGGGGGGAGAGATAGTCGAAATGACGGCGCAAGGGCACCGGCACTGCCACACGAACCAGATCAAGGGTTTGGGAAGAATTCACCAGGGATTGCCTATTTTTTCTGCGAAGCCACTTGCCTGATCTCAGGCGTTTCCTATATTATTCGCAGCCTTTGAAACTGTGTTCAACAATCGTGTGGTGTCCGACAAGAGATCGGATGGCGACACGGCCTGATAATTGAGGTTGTCCATGAAAGCTGGTATCCATCCTGACTACGTAGCCATCACCTGCAAGTGCTCTTGCGGTAACGTCATCAACACTTTCTCTACCATCGGTAAAGATCTGAACCTGGACGTGTGCTCCGAGTGCCACCCCTTCTACACCGGCAAGCAGAAAGAAGTTTCTAGCGGCGGCCGCGTAGACAAGTTCAACAAGCGTTTCGGTGGCTTGACCTCCAAGAAGTAATCTTGCTTCTGAAGAATTCTGAAAAAGGCGCCCATCGGGTGCCTTTTTTATTGCGCGGCATTCTGTAATTCCCCGCTTTGCCCTATGGTGTTGGCTCAACCAAGGGAGAAGAGCCGATGCGCACATGTCTGGTGATGGGGGCGGCCGGGTACATAGGATCCTACCTGGTGCCCCATCTGCAGGGTCTGGGGTACAGGGTCATCGCCGGGGCTCGCCGCCCCTGCCGCCTGCCGGAGGGGGTGGCGTTTCGCCTCGCCGACAGCCTCAAGCCCATCACCCTGTTGCCCGCGCTGGCGGGGGTCGACACCGTCTTCTATCTGGTGCACGCCATGGGGGCGGGAGCCGGTTTTCACCGGCTGGAGCAGCAGGGGGTGAAGAACTTCGCCGCCGCCGCCCGCGCGGCCGGGGTGCGGCGCATCGTCTATCTCGGTGCCATCCAGCCCGACCCCTGCAACAGCCGCCACCTCAACTCCCGCCGTTACTGCGGCGAGCTGTTTCGGGAGGCCGGCGTGCCCACGGTGGAGCTGCGGGCCGGCATCATCATAGGTCCCGGATCGGCGGCGTTCGAGGTGATGCGGGATCTGGTGTTCAACCTGCCCATGATGGTGACGCCCAAATGGGTGCGATCCCGTACGCCCCCCATCGCCCTCTCCAACCTGCTGCACTATCTGGTCGGGCTGGTGGAAGCGGAAGGGGTGGATGGCCAGATCTTCAACGCCGCCGGCCCCGAGCTGCTCAGCTACCAGCAGCAGCTCCAGAAATTTGCCGCCCATATCGGCAAGCGTTGCCCCATCATACCGCTCCCCTTCCTGAGCCCGCGGCTCTCCGCCTGGTGGCTGCAGTTCGCCACCTCGGTGCCCCAGCCGGTGGCCAAGGCGCTGGTGGGCGGCCTCAAGCACGACATCCCGGCGGACGACGGCCCGCTGCGCGCCCTGCTGCCGCAAACCCTGCTCAGCTTCGACGAGGCGCTGACCGAGAGCCTGGCCCTGGAGCAGAGGCTCGGCGCTGAGCAGCAGGGAGAGGAGACGCCGCTCGGCCTGCGTTGGCGCCACCCCGAATACGGCTTCTACGACCGTACCGCCAGCGGCGAGGCAGACAGCCTCGCCTCCCCCGAGGTGGTGTGGCAGGTGCTGCAGCAGCTGGGGGGCGAGCAGCGCTACTTCTACATGAACGAGCTGTGGGTGGTACGGGAGTGGATGGATCACCTGATCGGCGGCCCGGCCCTGACCCGGGGGCGCACCAACCCGGATCGCTTCGTGAAGGGGGACATGCTGGACTCCTGGCAGATCCTCGGGGTGGACGAGGGGCGCAGGCTGGATCTGCTGTTCAACATGAAGGCCCCCGGCGTCGGGCGGCTGGAGTTCAACATCCAGCCGCTGGAGTCCGGCCTGACCCGGCTCAGGGTGACGGCCCACTGGCACCCGCAGGGGGCCTGGGGACTGGCCTACTGGCTCGCCATGCTGCCCTTCCACCTCTTCATCTTCCAGGGGATGACGGAAGCCATCGCCCGCCAGGCGGAGGAGCGGGCCGGCATACCCGTGATGGATTGAAACCATATCTATAACTAAATGGGTATTAATGTTTGGTGTTACCTGCTGACAAGCGCCTCATCAGTAGATCTGGGCAATACTTTCTGCTGTGAAAGGGGGCGGGTTTTCTTTATGATCCCCAGCCCTCGCCCATCGGCGAGCCAATGCACCACTCATTCACTTCCGTATCGGGGTCCCCCATGTCCGATCAGCAGCACGATCTTCGCCAACAGGCACTCGACTACCATGCCCAGCCCGTGCCGGGCAAAATCGCCATCGCCCTCACCAAGCCCGCCGAGACCGCGCGGGATCTGGCGCTGGCCTACAGCCCGGGTGTCGCCGAGCCGGTGCGCGAGATCGCCGCCAACCCGGCCGATGCCTACCGTTACACCGGCAAGGGCAACCTGGTGGCCGTCATCTCCAACGGCACCGCCATCCTGGGGCTGGGCAACCTGGGGCCGCTGGCCTCCAAGCCGGTGATGGAGGGCAAGGCCCTGCTGTTCAAGCGCTTTGCCGGCATCGACGCCATCGACATCGAGGTGAAGCACGAGACCAGCGCCCAGTTCATCGACACTGTGGCCGCCATCGCCGACACCTTCGGCGGCATCAACCTGGAAGATATCAAGGCCCCCGAGTGCTTCGAGATTGAAGAGGCGCTGATCGCCCGCTGCGACATCCCGGTGTTCCACGACGACCAGCACGGTACCGCCATCGTCACCGCCGCCGGCCTGCTCAACGCCCTGGAAGTGCAGGGCAAGGTGATCGGCAGCAGCCGCATCGTCTGCATGGGCGCCGGTGCGGCCGCCACCGCCTGCATGGACCTGCTGATCAAGTGCGGGGCTGCGCCCGAGAACATCTTCATGCTGGACCGCCAGGGGGTGATCCACAGCGACCGCACCGATCTCAACCGGTACAAGCAGCGCTTCGCCAACGACACGCCCCTGCGCACCCTGATGGAGGTGATCGACGGGGCGGACGTGTTCGTCGGCGTCTCCGGCCCGGACGTGCTGCCCGCCGAGGCGGTGGCCCTGATGGCCCCCAACCCGGTGATCTTCGCCTGCTCCAACCCGGACCCCGAGATCAAGCCCGCCCTGGCCCACGGGGTACGCGGCGACCTCATCATGGGGACGGGCCGCTCCGACTACCCGAACCAGATCAACAACGTGCTCTGCTTCCCCTTCATCTTCCGCGGCGCCCTGGACGCCCGCGCCAGCCGCATCAACGATGCCATGAAGATCGCCGCGGTGGAGGCGATCCGCGCCCTGGTGAAAGAACCCGTGCCGGCCGAGGTGCTGGTGGCCGCCGGGGTGAGCGAGCTGGCGTTTGGCAAGGAGTACGTCATTCCCAAGCCGATGGATGCCCGCCTGCTGCCGCGGGTCGCCCGCGCCGTGGCGCTGGCGGCGGTGGCCTCCGGGGTGGCCCGCATCGAACTGCCGGCGGACTATATGCTGGGGTGAACCTGAGCCGATGAGGGCAGGACAAGCGACAAGAGGGGCCCCGTGATGGGGCCCCTCTTCATTGCGGGAAGCTTGTGGCTGGATTACTTGGTCTTGGGAGCCACCTGGGCGGTCGGCGCCTTGGCGGCCTTGTGGTGTTTTTTCACCATCTTGGTCTGGGTAGCCTGGGGGGCGGCGGCCTTGGTCGGGGTGGCCGCCATGGTGAAGCCGGAGGTCAGGGCGAAGACAGCGGCCAGGCTCAGGGGGATCAGCTTGTTCATATTCCAGTTCCTCGTTCGGGTTGATGGCATGGAGCGTTTCTCCATGAGTTCATCCTAAGGCTGCCCCCGGTTTGCTTCAGTGAGGGAGTGGTGACGGTGTGTATCCAAATGTACGGGCAGGGTCAGGCAGAAACGGGCGCCGCTGGGGCTGGGCAGCAGCTGCACCTCGCCGCCGTGGTGGCGGGCAATGCTGCGCACTATGGCCAGGCCCAGACCGGCGCCGCCGGTGCGCCTGTCCCGGCTCTGATCCAGCCGCACGAAGGGCTCGAAGATCTGGCCCGCCAGTGCGGGAGCTATGCCGGGCCCGTCGTCGGCCACTTCCAGCAGATAGTCGTCCCCCTGCCGCGCCATGCGCAGGGTCACCTGGCGGGTGGCGTGACGCAGGGCGTTGCCGATGAGGTTCTCCAGCGCCCGATCCAGCAGGCGGGTGTCGCCGCGCCAGGGCAGGGGATCGACGGGGGACTCGAGTTCGAGCCGGGTCTCGGGGCGCAGCGCCTGCCAGTCGGCGAGGCGGCTGCCGGCCCAGTGGCCCAGCTCCAGTTCGCTGCACTGGAGCGGCAGCTCGGGGCGATCGAGCCTGGCGTAGGTGAGCATCTCCTCGATCAGGGCGTCCAGCGCGCCGAGGTCCCGCTCCAGCCCCTGCTGCTCCTCGGCCGAGGGGGCCCGCTCCAGCATGGCGAGCCGGTATCTCAGCCGCACCAGGGGAGTGCGCAGCTCGTGGGCGATGGCGTCGGTCAGCTGCTTGCGGCTGGCCAGCATGGCCTGCAACTGCTCGGCCATCTGATCGAAGGTGCGACCGACCCGGCCCAGGCTGCTGCCCGCAGGCAGGTCGGTGCGGCAGGAGAGATCCCCGTCGCCGACCCGGCGGGCGGTCTGCTCCAGCCGCTGCAGGCCGCGCCAGTGGGGGCGCAGCCAGAGCAGGATGGGCAGTCCCAGCGAGAGGCCGATGAGCAGCAGCAGCCCCACGTCCACCCAGCGTAGCTCGTGCAGGTAGGAGAGGTAGGGGACGGGGCCGACGATCAGCACCCGGTCCGTGCCTGGAATGCGCTGCAGGAAGGTGTCGTCCTCCTCGACGATGACGATGTTGCCCGCCGCGAGGAAGGCCCGATCCTCGCGGGCGAGGGGCTGGCTGGCGAGGGGGCCAACCTGCAGCGGCAGGTTGAGCTGGCGGCTCTGCTCCGCCGTGCGGGCGGCCCAGTGTTCCGGCGGCAGCCGGGCCAGCTCGCCGGTGAGCAGGCCGAGTGAGCCTTGCATCATCCGCTCCAGGTAGCGATCCCCCGCCCGCTCGGCGCTGACCTGATAGACCAGGCCGATGAGCAGGATGGCCAGGGCGAAGCAGCCCATCAGCAGCAGGTAGAACTGGATAAACAGGCGTCGCATCGGGAGGCTCTCCTCTTGCCTGGATTGCGTCTGGACATTGCCTTGTTGCCCCTCATCCCCAACCCTTCTCCCTCAAGGGGAGAAGGGCGCTGAGTGCATCAAGGTCATTCGGCGAGGCTTATTCCCAGGCCTGGGGCACCAGCAGGTAACCTTTCTGGCGCACCGTCTTGATCCAGATCGAGTTGTTGCTGTCATTCCCTGGCTTCTGGTGTGCAGGCGTGTGAGACACCAGCTCATTCCCAAGCCTGGGGTACGAGTAGATAACCCTTTTGGCGCACCGTCTTGATGCGGGTCGGGTTGTTGCTGTCGTCCCCCAGCCGGCGGCGCAGACGGGAGATGGCCACGTCCATGCTGCGATCCTGGCCGTCGTAGTCGCGCCCCCGCAGGCTGCGAAACAGCGCCTCCCGCCCCAGGATCTGGCCGGCGTGGCAGGACAGCTCCCACAAGAGGTCAAAATCGGCGGTGGAGAGGGGAATGCTCTCGCCATCGAGGCGCACGTCCCGGCCCGGGCCGTCAATCCGCAGGCGGCCGAACTGCAGGCGCTGGGGCGGGGGACTCGGGGCCACGGGGTGGGGAGCCTGTCCCTGCTGGCGGAACTGGACCCGCAACCGGGCCAGCAGCACGGGGGGCGGCGTGGTCTTGAGGATGTAGTCGTTGGCGCCCAGCTCCAGGCTGAGGATCTGGTTCATGTCGCTGTCCAGCGAGGTGAGCATGACGATGGGACCCTTGAAGCGCGGGCGCAGATCCCGGCACAGGGAGAGGCCGTCCTGCCCCGGCAGCATGATGTCGAGCAGCACCAGGTCCGGCTGCTCGGCCTCCACCCTGGCGAGTGCCCGATCGCCCCGGGTCTCCAGCAGCACCTCGATGTCGTGGCGACCGAGCCAGCTGCTGATGAGCTGGCCTATCTCGAGATCGTCTTCAACAAACAGAACGCGTGGCATGGTGGCGTGGCCCCCCGATCATGGCGCGAATGCGCGTGTCGCCAGCATAACGGCTGCGCCCGCGCCCTGCACCGGTATAACTAATCAAACAGGGCCCGCGGGCCCTGTCTTGTCTTGCTGGTCGAGTGGGGAGCTGTTCCCCGGCGGCATCAACCCGCCTTGCGCTTGAGATAGACCCCGGCCTCCATATGGTGGGTCCAGGGGGAAGTGGCTCGAACAGGGAGAAGCGGTCTACCCCTGTGACATCAGCCCGCCTTGCGCTTGAGATAGACCCCGGTTTCCATGTGATCGGTTCAGGGGGAAATGGTTCGGACAGGGCGAAGCGGTCTTCCCTGTGACATCAACCCGCCTTGCGCTTGAGATAGACCCCGGCCTCCATATGGTGGGTCCAGGGGAACTGGTCGAACAGGGCGAAGCGGGCGATCTCGTGGGTGTCGCCCAGCACCGCCATGTTGGCCTGCAGGGTCTCGGGGTTGCAGGAGATGTAGAGGATGTTGTCGTACTCCTGCACCAGTTTGACGGTCGCATCGTCCAGCCCGGCGCGGGGGGGATCCACGAAGATGGTGTTGCACTGGTAGCTCTTGAGATCCACCCCCTTGAGGCGGTTGAACTCCCGCTCGCCGCGCATCGCCAGGGTGAACTCCTCGGCGGACATGCGCAGGATGATGAGGTTGTCGACGCCGTTGGCGGCGATGTTGAACTGGGCGGAGTCCACGCTCGGCTTGGCGATCTCGGTGGCCAGCACCTTGCTAAAGTTCTGCGCCAGGGCGATGGAGAAGTTGCCGTTGCCGCAGTAGAGCTCCAGCAGATCTCCCTCGCTCCCCCTGGTCACGTCCAGCGCCCAGCCCAGCATCTGCTCGTTGATGGCGGCGTTGGGCTGGGTGAAGCTGTTTTCCACCTGCTTGTAGACCAGCTCGCGACCCTGCACCTTGAGCCGCTCTATGACGAACTCCTCCCCCAGGCAGATCTTCTGCTTGTGGGCGCGGCCAATCAGCTGCAGATCGAAGCCCTGGGCTCTCAGGTCGGCCTGCAGGGCCTCGGCGGCCTGCTGCCACTCGCTCTCCAGCTTGCGGTGGTAGAGCAGGCTGACGCAGATCTGGCCGGACTGGGTGGAGAGGTAGTCTATCTGGAACAGCTTGCGGCGCAGCACGGGGTGCGGGCGCAGCCCGGCCAGCAGCACCGGCATCAGCTGGTTGATGAGCAGGCTGGCGGTGGGGAACTGGTCGACCCGGATGATCTCCTTGGTGGCCGGTGCATACATGCAGTGGTAGAGGTCATCCCCCTCGTGCCAGATGCGGAACTCGGCGCGCATCCGGTAGTGCTCTGCGGGGGAGGCATGGACCTCCAGCGCGGGCGGGTTGAAGGGGGCGAACAGCTGGGCGAGGCGATCGCGCTTCTCGTCGAGCTGGGCCTGGTAGTCGGCGGGAGTCCGTCTGGCCTGGGTGTCGGCGGAAGATGGCTGGGATTGAGTCATGGATACCTCGCATGCGCCGGCTGAGCCGGGTAAAGACCGGGGGAGGGCCGCAGCCAAGCAACAGCCAACCAAAGGGTGGGGATTTTAAAAGGCCACCGCGGATTGTCCAAGTTTTTTGTGGTCAAGAAGTGGCCAGTCGGGCCGATAACCGATCCACCACTATAGGCGGGAGAGTGATGATGCAGATCGATGGCATGGGCGCGGCCCAACCCAAGGGAGTGGGCACTGCTCCCAAATCGCCCCAACAGACGGCGTCGAAAGCGGCGGACAAGGGGGAGGAGGTCTCCCTGAACAAGCCTCCGAAGTGGGCCCAGGTGCTGATCCAGCAGGCGCTGCAATTTGCACTGGAGATCAACGGCCAGCACTATCAGGCCCCCAGGAGTCAGGAGTTCAAGCTGGAATCGCCGGAGGCGATCACCCCGGAAACCCTGTTCGATTACGAGACGGTGGCGGACAACGTGCTGCAGTTCGTCACCGGACGGCTCGGCGCGGCCCGTGCCGACGGCAAGAGCGACGAGGATCTGGCCGAGATGATGGCCCAGGCCCGCAAGGGGGTGGACATGGGCTTTGGCGACGCCAGGAAGCAGCTCGGCGACTGGGCGGACAACGAGGATATCAAGACCGGCATGGATCAGAGCTACAAGCTGATCCAGGAGGGGCTGGAGTCCTTCGAGAAGGAGTTCTTCGGCGAGGTCTCGACCACGGATCTGGGGGCGGCCAGGATGGCCAGCCGGCAGCAGGCCTTCCTCGAGATCGAGACCCGGGACGGGGACAAGGTGATGCTGCGCTTCAGCGACAGCTGGCAGTTCAGGTCCCGTAACGACGGGAGCGGCAGCCAGTTCAGCCTGAAGTCGAGCCAGAGCTTCGACTTCTCCCTGGAGGGCGATCTCGACGGTGCCGAGATGGAGGCCATCGGCACCCTGGTCAAGGGACTGGACGAACTGGCCGGCCAGTTCTTCGGGGGAACGGATGGCAAGACCCTGGCCGACAGGCTGGCGGGGTTGCAGCTGGACGACAGCCAGCTGGTCTCCTACTCCCTCAAGCTCAAGCAGTCGGCCAAGCTGAGTCAGGCCTATCAGGGGGCTCACTCCCTGCAGGAGAGCCTCAAGCCCCTGGCGGACTACCTGCCACGGCTGAGCAGGGTGCAGCAGGCCGATGCCCTGCTGCCGACCGCCCAGCAGCAGGCGTTGACGCCGGCCGTGTTGGCGGCGCGGGGCCAGGACGGGGCGACGGGGGCCGGCTTCATGGGCTTCAACCAGCGGATGCTGGAAGCCATGCGGCTGCTCGGCCAGCAGATGGCCGCAGGCTAGCCTCGCCGCATCGCCCCTGATGTGCCCGAGGGAGGGCCGTTTGCCAGCCTGCCCCCGGGCTGGCACACTGCCCTTTTCCCCAGCCAGATCATGCCATGAACCCCAAGAAGCCAAGAGACAAGCGCGAACTCTGCTACCCCTTCATCTTCGAGACCCAGTTCCAGTGCGACTACGAGATCGCCACCGACGAGCTCTGCTGCCAGGTGGGGGCCGTGCTCTCCCATCTGGTGCCGGATGAGGATACCCGACCCGTGATGGCGGATCTGGCGACCCTGCAGCGGCTCATCTACAACCTCAACGGCTCGGTGCGGGGCAGGCTCGGGATCTTCGAGGAGGATCTGGCGTGGCTGAAGGGGCGTTACGATCACTACAACGAGGCGAGCCGTGGCCGGGTCACCGGCTTCGTGCTGCCCCAGGGGCCCCAGCCCATCCCCACCCTGCACCTGTGCCGCTGCGGCAGCAAGAAGGTGGTGCGCCTGCTGGTGCGCCTGGAGGAGAGCGGCGTGCGCTTCGATCCCATCCTCTACCGCTTCGCCAACCTGCTGGCCAACTTCTTCTTCGTGCTCACCGTCTACCTCAAGCAGGCTTGGGATGTGACCGAAGTCCCCTATGTCAGCATCAACTACTGAGGTCGCCGGGATTTGCCGAAGCGGCATAAAGAAAAACCGGAGCCTTGGGCTCCGGTTTTGCTTTTCAGCGCGCCAACAGCGCATTCAGCTGGAGAGCAGCACCCTGGCCGAGTTGGCGGGGATGGTGAGCTGCACCTCCCCCTGCACCACTTCGAACTTGTCGCCGTTGAAGGCGTCGGTGAAGCGGCTGGCGGGGCTGGCGGTCTGCCACAGGGGCAGGCTGATGGTGCGCGGCTCCGTGGGGTGGCGGTTGCAGGCCACCACCACCTGATCGCTTTGCAGGGTGCGGGCGAACACATAGCTGTGGGGGCCGGCGTAGAGGGTCTGGATGTCGCCGCGGCGCAGGGCAGGGCGCTGCTTGCGCAGCTGGATCAGGCGGCGATAGTGGTCGTGCAGCACGTGATCCCAGTCCGTGGTGTCCCAGGGGAAGCAGCGGCGGCAGTCCGGATCGTTGCCTCCCGACAGCCCCACCTCGTCGCCGTAGTAGATGGAGGGCACGCCTATGTAGGTGATCAGCAGGGTGGCGGCGAGCCGCATCCGCTGCTTGTCCTCCCCCAGCAGGTGCAGGAAGCGGGCGGTGTCGTGGCTGTCCAGCAGGTTGAACTGGGCCAGCTGGTTCTTGAACGGGATATGGGCCCGCGCCAGCTTGAGCCAGTGGTCCAGCTCGGTGGCGCTGATCTTGATGGGGTGGTAGGCGATGTCCTGCCCCGCCAGGAAGGCGCGGACGGGGTGGGCGAAGCCGTAGTAGTTCATGGCACCGTCCTCCTGATCCCCCTGCAGCCACTGGCTCGCCTCGAAGAAGTGCTCGCCGAGCACGTAGGCGTCCGGGTTCTCCTGCTTCACCGCGCCGCGAATGGCGCGCACGTGGCCACGGTTGCCCTCGGCGGTGCCCCGCTCCCCCAGCATGTGGATGACGTCGAAGCGCCAGCCGTCGATCTGGTAGGGCGCCCGCATCCAGTAGCGCAGGATGGCGTTGTCTGCCCGGTAGACGGCGTCCTGCACCTGTTCGCTGGCGAAGTCGAGCTTGGGCAGGCTGCGGATCCCCTTCCAGCTGACGTAGTCCCCCTCCTGGTCGAAGGTGTAGAAGCTGCGCCAGGGGGAGTCCGGGTTGCTCTGGGCACCGAGCGGCGGACAGAACCAGGGGTGCTCGGTGGAGGTGTGGTTGACCACGGCATCCAGGATGATCTTCATGCCGCGCTGGTGCAGGTTGCGGGTCAGCTCGGCGAACTGGGCGTTGTTGCCGAGGTGGACATCCACCTTGAAGTAGTCCTGGGTGTCGTATTTGTGGTTGCTCGGCGAATCGAAGATGGGGTTGAGGTAGAGCGCCGTCACCCCCAGGGATTGCAGATAGTGCAGCTTGGCGTCGATGCCCGCCAGATCCCCGCCGTAGAACTCGCAGGCGCCGTGCCCCTCCTCGTGACGGCTGACCGGCTCGCCCCAGGCCTTGCTGATGACCGCCTTGCCCCTGTACTCGTACTCGTGATGCTTGACGCTGAGGGACGGATCGCCGTTGCAGAAGCGATCCGGGAAGATTTGGTAGAACACCTGATCCTGCACCCAGGCCGGCGGCTGGTGGCGGCTGTTGAAGCGAAAATGTTGCTCGCGCGGCGGCATGGCGGCGCTGACGCCGGCGCCGTGCAGCCACCACTGCTCCTCGTCGGTGAGGCACTTGAAGCAGTAGAGGTGGATCTCCTGCCCTCTGGCGAGCGGCAGCTCGACCTGCCAGACCTGGAGCCTGTCCCGGGTGGCGACCGGCGTCATGGCGACCAGGTACTCCTCGTTGTCCGGCTCGTGGCGCAGCCACACCTCGCGGATGGGGGCGTCCAGCTCGCTGAACAGGGTGAGCTGCAGGGTGTCGGCACTCTCTTTGAACCAGGGTGCCGCCTGGGGGTGAAACAGGAAGGGATGGGTCATGGTGTCTACTGTGTCAGAGAGGCTACCGGGTCAGGGGATGCACGAGGGCCATCCTAGCCTGCCCATGGGGTTGAGTATGTGACGACCGACCAGAATGAGGCGGTTGCCCGGCTCCGCGGGTCGGCCAGCCGTGAGTCTATTGCGTCAGCAGCTCGGCCAGGGCATTGCCCTGCTCGTGGAGCTGTTCGAGCTGATCCGCCAGAATGAGACGGGGATCCGGCTCCTGATGATCGGCCGTTGTACATCTACTGGGTCAGCAGCTCGGCCAGGGCATTGCCCTGTTCGTGGAGCTGTTCGAGCTGATCCGCCAGGCTGGCGGGATCCAGCCCCAGCTGGTCGGCCAGGGGCCTGGGGAAGCGGGCGATGATGGCCTGGGCCGGTACTCCCGCATGCCAGGCGAAGGAGACGAAGACGGCGAGCCGGATCAGCACGGCCTCCTTGCTGACCGGTTCGTGGGAGAGGGGGTCGAGCTGCTGGGCGATGGCGTCGACGAAGGCAGTCGACAGGTTCCAGCGCCGCGCCAGCTCGGCGCCGAGCTGGGCATAGTCGTAACCCAGCATCTCCCGCTGGGCCTCGACCCGGCTGCTCCCCTTCTCGATGGCCAGATTGATGAGCCCGGCCTCCTCCGGCAGGGTGCTCTGGATCAGCAGCTCGCCGATGTTATGAATGAGGGCGCAGGTGAAGGCGGTCTCCGGATCCACCGCCCTGGTCTGCTGGGCCAGGGTGCGGGCTATGGTGGCGACCTGGAAGGTCTGGGTCCAGAAGTGGTGCTTGTCGAAACCGGGGGGCGCCTTGAAGCTGCTGATGATGCCGGAGGCGACCACCACGGAGCGCAACCGGTTGAAGCCGAGCCGGATCACCGCCTGCTCGATGGAGGTCACCTCGTTGCCCCGGCGCAGGGCGGCGGAGTTGGCCATCCGCAGCACCTTGACACTGATCACCTGGTCCATGGCGATCTTGGCCGCGATCTCGTCGATGCGGGCATTCTCGTCGTTGAAACTCTGCATCAGCTCGTGCAGCAGCTTGGGGATTGTGGGCAGTTGCTTGATCTTGCCAAACAGGCGATCCATCGACATGGCTGAGGCAGCCTCCATTGCTAACAGTGCCTCATATTGTGCCACAGCCTGGCCAGTTGTTCCTGTACCGGATCTGGTTTCGTCGGCCTCAGTACACCCAGTCTTGCAGTCTGTATTCCAAACGGTGCCGTTTTCCCTGCAGGATCAGGGTCTGGGTGGAACCGCTCAATGTGGCCCCCTCCGTCAGGGTGGCGAGCACGGCCTGTTCGACCTGGTCGAGCCCGGAGGGGCAGGCCATGGCGGTGCTGCCGAGGCTGGTGACCCAGAGCCGGTTCCCCTTGAGGTGACCCTGGCCGAAGTAGCGGTTGCAGCCGGCGATGCCGTTGACGGTGAAGTGCTCCCCGATCTCGAGATCGGGGGGATTGACGCGGCTGTCGGTGACGGCCTGGCCATCCAGCCGGTCGAGCACCCAGTGGTGGTGCTGCAGATCGTGCGAGGCGAAGCGGGGAGTACTGCTGCAGGCACTGAGCAGAAGCAGGGCGAGCAGCAGTAGCAGGTATCTGGGCATTGAAGGGGCTCCGGTGATGGGTAGGACAAGCATACCCGTCCCGGGGCCTGCGAGGCAGGGCGAGGGGGGAGGTGCCCGACCGCTTCTGTCGCCCCGGGGGAAGAGGGGGTGTCGGTAAATGGCAACACTTGCCCCGAGCGAGCCTCGTCACACACAAAAGGGGCCACGATGTGGCCCCCTGCTATCCCTGCGCCTTGGCGAGCCTGCCCATCAGCGGGCAAACAGCCGCTCGGCGTAGCGGGCGAGGCCGGAGGCGACCGAGCCGAAGTCGTCTCCCCCTTCCAGCGGTACCCTGGGCAGTTTCTGCTGGATGAAGGCCTTGATGAGGGGCGAACGGGCGCTGCCGCCTGTGATGAAGATCCGGTCAGGCTGCACCCCGGCGGCCTGGATCGCCTCCTCCATCAGCTCGCCTATCTTCTCCAGCAGCGGTGCGGAGGCGGATGCCAGCTGGTCGCGCCCCAGCTCGGCCTCCAGCCCCTTCTCCAGCTCGTTCAGGGTCTGGTGATTGCGCTCGTGTTCGGAGAGGGCGATCTTGCCCTGCTCGGCGCGCCACACCAGCTGGTGGCTCAGCTTGTGGGCCCGCAGGCTGGCGAGACGGGGCAGCTTGCTGCCGGGCTGGCTGTCGAGCTGGAGATCCTGCAGCTGGCGGCCCGTCTCCAGGCTGTAGAAGCGGCTCTGGGCGCTGACGTCGTTGATGGCTGCCGCGTCCCAGAACAGGGGGTGGGGCAGCGGTTTGCCGGTCTTGAGGGTCTCGTGCATGCCGAGCAGCGGCATCATGCCCTCCACCGTCAGGCGGATGTCGAAGTCGTTGCCGCCGATGCGCTGGCCGCTGTGGCCGAGCAGATCGCCGCTGCGATCCAGCCGGTCGCGATGGCTCGGGCCCATGCGCAGCACGGAGCAGTCCGTGGTCCCGCCGCCGATGTCCACCACCAGCACCACCGCATCCTCGCTGAGGCGCGCCTCGAACTCGAAGCCGGCGGCCACCGGCTCGTAGAGGAATTCCACCCGCTCGAACCCGGCGAGGCGGGCCGCCTCGCTCAGGATGGCGATGGCCTGGCGGTTGCTCTCCTCCCCCGCCAGCCCCTGGAAGTTGACCGGCCGGCCGATCACCGCCTGGCGGACGGGGGCGCCCGTCTGTTGCTCCGCCTGCTGGCGCACGTGCAGCATCATGGCGCAGACGATGTCCTCGAACAGGGCGATCTGGGGGGCCTTGAGGCCATAGGCGCCGAGGAAGGATTTCGGCGACTTGATGTAGTAGCCCTCGTCCGGCTCTTCCAGGTAGCGCTCCAGCGCCGCGCCGCCGAAGCTGAGCTCGTCGATCAATCCCTCTTCGCGCATCTGGCGGCGCACCGCCTGGGCCCGGGTCACCACGGGGCCGCGCAGCTTGAGGTACTCCGCCTGCTGGGCGGGAGCCAGCCCTTCGGCCAGCAGGCCGGCGATGGCATCCCGGTGCGGGGCGTGCAGGGTGGAGGGGAGGTAATGGGAACCGGAGAGGGTCAGCAGCCTGGGGCTGCCCTGTTCCATCACGGCGACGGCACAGTTGGAGGTACCGTAATCAAATCCGATAAACATGGGCGGCCAGACTCCTGCACAAAAAAAGGGCTGGTAGCCTACCCGAAGGCGCCGGGTCTCACAACCCGGCGAGTCTGAATGGTGAGCGAAAGGCGAGCGAAAGGCGAGGAGGGCTTATTCCACCTCGTTGTCGCAGCGACCCTGGCTCTCGATGGCCTGGATGTTGCTGAGGGTGGTGTCGGCGATGGCGTGCAGCGCCTCCCGGGTCAGGAAGGCCTGGTGACCGGTGAACAGCACGTTGTGGCAGGCGGAGAGGCGGCGGAAGACGTCGTCGGTGATCACCTCGTTGGACTTGTCCTCGAAGAAGAGATCCTCCTCCTCCTCGTAGACGTCCAGCCCCAGGGCGCCGATGCGGGCGGTCTTGAGGGCCTCGATGGCGGCGTTGGAGTCGAGCAGGCCGCCCCGGCTGGTGTTGATGATCATCACCCCGTCCTTCATCTTGGCGAAGGCCTCCTTGTTCAGCAGGTGGTAGTTCTCCTTGAACAGGGGGCAGTGCAGGCTGATGACGTCGGACTGGCGCAGCAGGGTGTCGAGGTCCACGTACTGGGCGCCAAGATCGATGGCCGCCTGGTTCGGATAGGGATCGCTCACCAGCAGGCGCATGCCGAAGCCCTTGAGGATGCGCAGGGTGGCGATGCCGATCTTGCCGGTGCCTATGATGCCGGCGGTGCGGCCGTGCATGTTGAAGCCCACCAGCCCCTCCAGGGAGAAGTTGGCGTCGCGGGTGCGCTGATAGGCCTTATGGATGCGGCGGTTGAGGGTCATCATCAGGCCCACCGCGTGTTCGGCGACCGCCTCCGGGGAGTAGGCGGGCACCCGCACCACTTTCAGCCCCAGCTCCTTGGCGGCCACCAGATCCACGTTGTTGTAACCGGCGCAGCGCAGGGCGATGACCTGGGTGCCGTATTGTGCCAGCTCGGTCAGCACCTCGCGGTCGGCGTCATCGTTGACGAACAGGCAGACCACGGGGAAGCCGTGGGCGAGGCGGGCGGTCTTGGCCTCTAGCCGCACGTCGAAGAACTCCAGCTCGAAACCGTACTGGCTGTTGGCCTGGTGGAAGTGTTCCTTGTCGTAGCTCTTGGTACTGAAAACGGCGACTCTCATGGTGCGCTCTCCGCAGATAATGATGTGGTTAAATTACAACAAATATGGGCCGTCATCACGGGATAAATGGCGGGGCATCAGCCCCAGGGCATGATGGGCACGGCGCTCACCGCACTCTTGTAAGAACCATCCACCAGCTTGGTGCTGTAGGTCAGATAGACCAGGGCATTGCGCTTCTCGTCGTAAAAACGCACCACCTTCTGTTCCTTGAACACCAGGGAGGTGCTGACGTCGAACACCTCCTCCCCCGCCTTCAGCCTGGCGGGCAGGGTGATGGGGCCGATCTGGTGGCACGAGAGGGAGGCGTGGGAGGGATCCTCCGCCAGCCCCAGGCCACCCTTGACGCCTCCTGTCTTAGGACGCGCCAGATAGCAGGCGACGCCGGCGATCTTGGGGTCGTCGAACGCCTCCACCAGGATCTTGTGGTTCGGGCCGACCAGCTTGAAGGCGGTGCTCACCTCGCCGACGGGGTCCGCCTTGTCGGCCAGCGCCGGGCCGGCCAGCAGCGCCAGCATCAGGGGCAGGGTACGGGCGAGGGGGGAAGGGTGTGTCATGGTTTCTCCTTCAGGCTCCCTCAGTAGGGGATGCCCAAGCGACGATAGAGGCTGGCCAGCACCCAGGCGGGGCCTACCAGCAGAAATTGCAGGTCGGTGAGGAAGGAGGGGCGTTTCCCCTCGATCCGGTGACCGACGAACTGGGCCAGCCAGAGCAGCACGAAACCGGCCAGGGCGGGCCACAGTAGCGGGCCTTGCCAGGTGTAACAGAACGCCAGCCCAAGGGTGGTCAGCGCCGCCATCCCTACAAACAGCGAAAACGACAGATGCAGATAGAAGGCCAGCACCGGGATGACCACCAGCCCCGCCCAGTTGAGGGACGCTGGCAGGGGCCCGGCCGGCAGGCACCAGAGCAGGGCCAGGGCGCAGAGGTAGATGCCGGGCACCGCCACCTTGTGGATGGCCACATTGACGGGATGCCGGTGGCTCTGGCCGTAGTCGCTGAACCATTCGTCGAGTCGTTTCATGGCACCTCCCTGGCGCGCGGCTTGTGCCACCCCGGTCGAGGTGGCCGAATCTTCATCCCTGCGGGGGATATTCCCAATATTGGGCCGGTATGCTCCTGAGCAAGGGGGTCATGTCCGGGTTGGGCAGGGAGATGGTGACCCTCTGCTCCAGGTTGGCGCTGGCCAGGGCCTCGCGGATCTTGGGATTCTCGTGGAAGAACTTCATGAAGCTGCCGTCGGCGTAGGCCCGCTCCAGCCCGGTCTGGATCGCCTTGGCCAGCTTGGGCGACTCCGGGCTGACGAAGAAGAACTCGGCGAAGGGGTAGCGGATCAGCAGGTGCTGATCGATGACCAGGTTGGGATATTGCGCCACCAGCTCGCTGCGCTCGGCGAAGATCTCCACCAGGCCGCGGGGGAAGAAGTCCAGCTTGTCGCCGTCATTCATCAGGCGGAACAGGTTGCTGTAGCGCCCCGCATAGGTGGGAATGCCCGCCTGCTCCAGGATCTTGTTGTCGGCCCAGCCCACCCCCTGCGCCGCCTTCAGCTTCTTGAGATCCGCCAGGGTGTTGACCTGGTTGAACTTCTCCTGGGCGTCGGCGTGGATGAAGGAGAGGCGCAGCCCTTCCAGCCCGCGAAAGAGCGGAATGGGGACGGTGATCAGGGAGGATTCGAGGGCGCTGGAGGTTCCCATCCAGAACACGTTGATGGTCTTGCCCCTGGCGAGCGCCTGCTGGAGGCTGTACTGATTGAGGTTGAGGTCGACCCGCTCCAGCTTGTAGGGCTGACCGGCACGGGTGAGGGCCAGATCCAGCAGCTTGAGCTGGTACTCGTTGTCGAGGTCGTTGATCGGTCGGCTGGGGACCTTGACGGTGAGGGTCTGTGCCTGTGCCAGCAGCGGCAGGCACAGGCACAGCCTGATGAGCCATTTCACGCTTTGATCTCCTGTAGAGTCCGGGGCCTGCCCGGAGTCTAACAGAAGTTGTCACGCCCTTGCGTGATGCCGTGGGTGGGGGTCAGGCTCGCCGCTGGCGACACGGCCCCCGGCCTGCGGGGCTGGCCCAGGCGGGACGGGGGTCTGTCGGAGCATCAGGCGACGCGGCGGAACACGTGGGTATCGTTGAATTCCTTGGTGCTCTGACACTCGACGCAGAAGCGGGACTCGGGCCGCGCCTGCAGCCGCTTGAGGGAGATCTCGTCGCCGCAGGATTCGCAGTAGCCGAAATCCCCTTCATTGATACGCTTGAGCGCCCCCTTCAGCTTGCGCAGATGCAGCTTGTCGTGCTCGATGCGGTTCAGCTCCAGACGGCGGGCCTCCTCGACACTGGCGCGATCGATCTCGTCCGCCATTTCGTTGGTATCGGTGGCGATAGCCTGGCTGGCCTGGGAGTTGAGACGTTCTTCGAGCTCGAGGATCTGCCGCTCGATCTGGCCCTTGTAAAAGGCCAGTTGGTCTTCAGTCATGAAATCACACATATGGTTTGCTACCAGTCAGTTTCCCAATTTTTCCCATTTATGGGGGCTGTCTGTCTTCAGACCAAGCCCTTGTATCCCGATTTGCACCAAATCCAGGCAGGAGAGTGCAAATCAGGGCGGGCCTTGTACCAAAAAAATGCAGGCATGCAAAGAAAATTGGATAAGGAGTGTGCGCCCTTGCAAAGAAATGAGCCTTCTCCGACAGGGGCTGACTGAGTATCGCGCGGCGGCTGTCCGCTGTTGGCATCCGGCTTGCAGTGGGCTGATCGTGGCACCGAGTGTTTAGTATTTGGTGCCGCCCTGGTCATTTTACAGGCCGTTGTTTATAGTTTTTTAAACACCACCGCTTGACAAAGGGCTTTATGGCGGGCTTTTATGGTGTTGTCGATTACATTTTCTTAACAAGGGTGTTCCTTATATTAGACACCCTTGCCTATGACAACCGTAGAGTCGGGGTTTAACATGGACAGTATCAAGGGCTGGATGGAGAGCAATCGCATCACGGAAGTGGAGTGCCTGTTCCCGGATTTCACCGGCAATGCCCGAGGCAAGATCATTCCAGCCAACAAATTTCTGCGCGAGGGGGGCATGCGGCTGCCCGAGGTCATCTTCACCCAGACGGTGACCGGCGAATACCCGGATGACGACAGCATGATAGACCCGCTGGAGCGGGACATGCAGCTCTATCCCGATCCCAACACCATTCGTTTCGTCCCCTGGGCGCTGGAGCCCACCGCCCAGGTGATCCACGACTGTTTCGACGTCAACGGCAAGCTGATCGACATCGCGCCGCGCTCCGTGCTGCGCCGGGTTCTGTCATTCTACGAGAAGCAGGGCTGGAAGCCGGTGGTGGCGCCGGAGCTGGAGTTCTACCTGGTGACCCGCAACGAAGACCCCGACTACCCGCTGGTGCCGCCGGTGGGTCGCAACGGCCGCCCGGAGACCGCCCGCCAGTCGTTCAGCATCGATGCGGTGAACGAGTTCGACCCCATCTTCGAAGACATGTACGACTACTGCGAGGCCCAGGAGCTGGAGGTGGACACCCTGATCCACGAGTCCGGCGCCGCCCAGATGGAGATCAACTTCCTGCACGGCGATGCCATCGATCTCGCCGACCAGGTGTTCCTGTTCAAGCGCACCATGCGCGAGGCGGCCCATCGCCACGGCATCTATGCCACCTTCATGGCCAAGCCCATGAGCAACGAGCCGGGCTCCGCCATGCATATCCACCAGAGCCTGGAGGACATGGACGGCAACAACCTGTTCGGCACCAGCGAGGGGGGCAACTCCGCCCTCTTCATGCACTTCATCGCCGGCCTGCAGAAGTACACCCCGGCGGTGACCGCCCTGCTGGCGCCGAACGTCAACTCCTACCGCCGCCTCACCTTCGGCGAGAGCGCGCCACGCAACGTGCAGTGGGGGGTGGAGAACCGCACCTGCGGGTTGCGGGTGCCCTTCTCCGAGCCCAGCGCGCGCCGGGTGGAGAACCGCTTCGCCGGCGCCGATGCCAACCCCTATCTGGCCCTGGCCGCCACCCTGGCCTGCGGCTATCTCGGCATGCTGGAGAAGCTGGAGCCCATGCAGGAGATGAAGGCGAGCGCCTACGACCTGCCCTACAGCCTGCCCCGTTCCCTAGAGGAGGCGCTGAGCCATCTGGAGCAGTGCGAGCCCATCAAGGACATGCTGGGCGAGCGCTTCATCCGAGCCTTCGTCGCGGTCAAGCGCAAGGAGTACGAGACCTACTTCGGCGTGATCAGCCGCTGGGAGCGCGAGTTCCTGCTGTTGAACGTGTGACCCGTTTTGGGGAGAGGCGTCGGCCTCTCCCGTCAGATCGCAAGCAAGAGTGCACTGGACTCGTGAGTGCCGGCAGACGGTGCCGGCCTCGCGACGGCGTGCGCGAAGCCGCGTGACCGTGCCGAGCGCCTTCTAATGGATGGGCGGCGACGCTCGCCACATGGAAAGGCATCGAGGAGCAGGCGAGGCAGCATACCCGCGACTGGCAGTGACCGGGGGCCCGCACCCTCATCAAGGGGCGGCAATGACCGCCGAATCGAAGGAACCGAGGAGCAAGCAATGCAGCACACCACCCGTGAGTGGCAGCAACTGGAAGCCAGCCACCACCTGCACCCCTTTACCGACTTTCAGGCCCTGAACAAGAAGGGCAGTCGCATCATCACCAAGGCCGAGGGGGTCTATCTGGAAGACTCCGAAGGCAAGCGAATCCTGGACGGGATGGCGGGCCTGTGGTGCGTCAACCTGGGCTATGGCCGTCAGGAGCTGGTGGACGCCGCCACCCGGCAGATGCAGCAACTGCCCTACTACAACCTCTTCTTCCAGACCAGCCACCCCCCCGCCGCCGAACTGGCGACCCTGCTGGCCGAGATCACGCCCCCGCACCTCAACCACGTCTTCTTCACCGGCTCGGGCTCCGAGTGCAACGACACCGTGCTGCGCATGGTGCGCCACTACTGGGCCAGCAAGGGGCAGCCGGACAAGCAGGTGATCATCAGCCGACACAACGCCTACCACGGATCCACGGTGGCGGGTGCCAGCCTGGGTGGCATGAAGGGCATGCACGCCCAGGGCGGGTTGCCCATCCCCGGCATAGTGCACATCGACCAGCCCTATCACTTCGGCGAGGGGCAGGGGATGAGCGCCCACGAGTTCGGGCTGGCCCGTGCCCGCCAGCTGGAGGAGAAGATCCTGGCGCTGGGGGTGGACAAGGTGGCGGCCTTCATCGGCGAGCCCATCCAGGGCGCCGGCGGCGTCATCATCCCGCCCGACAGCTACTGGCCCGAGATCCAGCGCATCTGCGATAAGTACGGCATCCTGCTCATCGCCGACGAGGTGATCTGCGGCTTCGGTCGCACCGGCCACTGGTTTGCCAGCGAAGGCTTCGGCATCAAGCCGGATCTCATGTGCCTGGCCAAGGGCATCACCTCCGGCTATCTGCCGATGGGGGCCGTGATGGTGGGGGACAGGGTCGCCAGGGTGCTGGTGGAGGAGGGAGGCGAGTTCAACCACGGCTTCACCTACTCCGGTCATCCGGTGGCCTGCGCCGTGGCCATCGCCAACATCCAGCTTATGCAAAGGGAGAGCATAGTTAAGCGCGTTCATGATAGTATCGGCCCCTATTTGCAGCGCCGCTGGAGCGAGCTTGCCGATCACCCTCTGGTGGGAGAAACCCGGGGCAAGGGCCTGGTCGCCGCGCTGGAAATAGTCCAGGACAAGCAGACGAAACGTCGTTTCCCGGCCGAACGCCATGCCGGGATGACTTGTCGGGAGTTCTGCTTTAACAATGGCTTGGTGATGAGGGCGGTCGGCGATACCATGATCATATCGCCCCCCTTGGTGATCACCGAGGAACAGGTGGATGAATTGGTCAAACTGGCCAGGCTCAGTCTGGACCTGACGGCGGAAAAGCTGCGGGAATAGGCCGTGCCAGGCTGGGTTGGCTTACGCATACAATTTGCTTAGGAGACAAGGACTATGTCTTTTAAAAAGGGAATGATGGCTGCTTCCGTGGCGCTGGCCATGATGAGTTCCGGGGCGATGGCCGACGAGAAGGTGCTGCACGTCTACAACTGGAGCGACTATATCGCGCCGAACACGCTGGAAGACTTCCAGAAGGAGACGGGCATCAAGGTGGTGTACGACGTGTTCGACAGCAACGAGGTGCTGGAAGCCAAGTTGCTGGCGGGCAGCTCGGGCTATGACATCGTCGTGCCGTCCAACTCCTTCCTGGCCAAGCAGATCCAGGCGGGCGTCTTCCAGAAGCTGGACAAGTCCAAACTCTCCAACTGGCAGAACCTGGATACCGCCTTGCTCAAGGCGCTCGAGCCGAGCGATCCGGGCAACCAGTACTCGGCGCCCTATCTGTGGGGCACCATCGGCTACGCCTACAACATCGACAAGGTGAAGGCCGTGCTGGGCAAGGACGCGCCGGTCGACTCCTGGGATCTGGTGTTCAAGCCGGAGAACATGGCCAAGCTGAAGGAGTGCGGTGTCTCCTTCCTCGACTCGCCGACCGAAATGCTGCCGGCCGCCCTGTTGTATCTGGGCTTCAAGCCGGACAGCCAGAAGCCGGACGAGCTGAAGAAGGCTGAGGAGCTGTTCCTCTCCATCCGTCCCTACACCGCCTACTTCCACTCCTCCAAGTACATCTCGGATCTGGCCAACGGCAACATCTGCGTGGCGGTCGGCTACTCCATGGACCTGCAACAGTCCAAGGCCCGGGCGATCGAGGCCAAGAACGGGGTCGATCTGACCTACGTGATTCCGAAGGAGGGGGCTGGCAGCTTCTTCGACATGCTGGCCATTCCGGCCGATGCGAAGAACGTGGAAGAGGCCCACGTGTTCCTGAACTACCTGATGAAGCCCGAGGTGATCGCCAACATCACCAACCAGATCCATGCGCCCAATGGCAACAGCGCGTCCACCCAGCTGGTGGACAAGGCCATCAGCTCGGATCCGGGCGTCTACCCCGATGCGGCGACCCTGCAGAAGATCTATACCTTCCCGGCCTTGCCGGCCAAGGTGCAGCGTCTGATGACCCGCAGCTGGACCAAGATCAAGTCAGGCAAGTAAGCAAGACGAGCAGTACCCCTCCCGGTCCGCAGTTCGGCCGGGAGGGGAGTGACCACCCGACAGGTTGGACGGCGCGTAAGGATGCGCGACTGGCAAAATCACACAAACGAGGACTGACAAGTGCACATGACCAAGATGGCAACGCTGGCCCTGACCCTGGGGTTTGCAAATCTGACCCAGGCAGCCCCTGTGGTTCATTTTTACAACTGGTCCGATTATATCGGCGAGACCACCCTCAGCGACTTCCAGCAGAAGACCGGGATCAAGACCGTCTACGACGTCTTCGACTCCAACGAGACGCTGGAAGGCAAGTTGCTGACCGGACGCACCGGTTACGATTTGGTCGTGCCCTCCAACAATTTCCTGGCCAAGCAGATCAAGGCGGGGGCCTTCCAGAAGCTGGATCCCGCCCTGCTGCCAAACCTGAGCAACCTGGATCCCGTGCTGCTCAAGCAGCTCGACAAGGTGGATCCGGGTCATCAGTACGCCGTGCCCTATCTGTGGGGCACCAACGGCATCGGTTACAACGTCGAGAAGGTCAAGGCGGTGCTCGGGGTCGACAAGATCGACTCCTGGGCCGTCATCTTCGAACCTGAAAACATGAAGAAGCTCTCCCAGTGCGGGGTGGCCTTCCTCGACTCGGCGGACGAGATGATCCCGGCCGCGCTCAACTACCTGGGGCTCAACCCCAACAGCCATGAGCCGGCGGATCTCAAGCGGGCCGAGGAGCAGTTGCTGAAGGTGCGTCCCTACGTGACCTACTTCCACTCCTCCAAGTACATCGGCGATCTCGCCAACGGCGACATCTGCGTGGCGGCGGGTTTCTCCGGCGACATCCTGCAGGCGGCGGCCCGGGCCGAGGAGGCGGGCAAGGGGATCCAGATTGCCTACAGCATCCCCAAGGAGGGTGGCAACCTCTGGTTCGACATGATGGCGATCCCGGCCGATGCCACCAACGTGAAAGAGGCGCACGCCCTGATCAACTACATTCTCGAGCCGCAGGTGATCGCCAAGGTGAGCGACTACGTGGGCTACGCGAACCCGAACATCAAGGCGGGCGAGTACATGGACAAGGCCGTCCGCGAGGACGAGTCGGTCTATCCCCCCCAGGCGGTGCTTGAGCGGCTCTATGTGCAGGAAGCGCATCCCCGCTCGGTGCAGCGTCTGATCACCCGGAGTTGGACCAAGATCAAGTCCGGAACCTAACCTTGGCGCCCATCCCGGGGCGCCAGATTGTATTGATGGATCGGCCCAGGCCGATCTCACCTTTGGGAGTTTGGTAATGGCGATAGCCTCCAGTGCCTACAAGAAAGCCCTCGAGGGCAGCCAGCAGCGTAAAGAAGTGCTGGTCAAAATAGACAGGGTAAGCAAGCAGTTCGACGAAACGCTGGCGGTCGACAACGTGTCTCTCAACATCCACAAGGGCGAGATCTTCGCCCTGCTGGGTGGCTCCGGCTCCGGCAAGTCCACCCTGCTGAGGATGCTGGCGGGGTTCGAGCGCCCCACCGAGGGACGGCTGTTCCTCGACGGTGTCGACATTACCGACATGCCGCCCTACGAGCGCCCCATCAACATGATGTTCCAGTCCTATGCCCTGTTCCCCCACATGACGGTGGCGCAGAACATTGCGTTCGGCCTCAAGCAGGACGGCCTGCCCAAGGCGGAGATCGACGCCCGGGTGGAGGAGATGCTCAAGCTGGTGCAGATGACCCAGTACGCCCGCCGCAAGCCGCACCAGCTCTCCGGCGGCCAGCGCCAGCGGGTGGCCCTGGCCCGTTCCCTGGCCAAGCGTCCGAAACTGCTGCTGCTGGACGAACCCATGGGGGCGCTCGACAAGAAGCTGCGCTCCACCATGCAGCTGGAGCTGGTGGAGATCATCGAGCGGGTCGGCGTGACCTGCGTCATGGTGACCCACGACCAGGAAGAGGCCATGACCATGGCCGAGCGGATCGCCATCATGCACCTGGGCTGCATCGAGCAGATCGGCAGCCCCATGGACATCTACGAGACCCCGGCCAGCCGGCTGGTGTGCGAGTTCATCGGCAACGTCAACCTGTTCGACGGCCTGCTGGTGGAGGATGAGCAGGACCACGCCACCATCGCCTGTGCGGATCTGGAACAGCCCATCTACGTGGGCCACGGCATCAGCTCCCGCGCCGAGAACAAGAAGGTCACCTATGCCCTGCGTCCGGAAAAGCTGCTGATGAGCCTGCACAAGCCGGAGGAGATCGAGCATCCGGACTTCAACTGGACCAAGGGCGAGGTCTACGACATCGCCTATCTGGGCGGCCACTCCGTCTATCACATCCAGCTGCCCTCGGGCAAAATCGTTCAGGCTTTCATCGCCAATGCCGAGCGCCACGGCAAGCGGCCGACCTGGGATGACCAGGTGTTCCTGTACTGGGAAGATGACAGCGGCGTGGTGCTGCAATCATGAAGGCATTGAGACGACTGCAACAGGCGGGGGGGCGCCAGCTGGTGATCGGCATCCCCTTCTTCTGGCTCTTCCTCTTCTTCCTGCTGCCCTTCATCATCGTCGTGAAGATCAGCTTCGCCGAAGCGGACGTGGCGATCCCGCCCTACACCGACGTGGTGAGCTGGGCGGACAACCAGCTCACCATACTGCTCAACATGGGCAACTACCTGCTGCTGGAGGAGGATGAGCTCTACATCGCGGCCTATCTCGGCTCCCTCAAGATGGCCCTGGTCAGCACCATCCTCTGCCTGCTGATCGGCTATCCCATGGCCTACGCCATTTCGAAGGCCAACAAGGAGACCCAGACCGTTCTGCTGCTGCTCATCATGATGCCGACCTGGACGGCTATCCTGATCCGGGTCTACGCCTGGATGGGCATCCTCAGCAACAACGGCCTGCTCAACGGCCTGCTGCTGGAGCTGGGCCTCATCAGCGAGCCGCTGCAGATCCTCAACACCAACCTGGCGGTCTACATCGGCATCGTCTACTCCTACCTGCCCTTCATGGTGCTGCCGCTCTACGCGAACCTGGTCAAGCACGATCAGAGCCTGCTGGAGGCGGCCTCCGACCTCGGCGCCCGCAACCTGACCCGGTTCTGGCAGATCACTGTGCCGCTCTCCAAGAACGGCATCATCGCCGGCTGCATGCTGGTCTTCATCCCCGTGGTGGGGGAGTTCGTCATCCCCGAGATGCTGGGCGGCCCGGAGACCCTGATGATCGGCAAGGTGCTGTGGCAGGAGTTCTTCAACAACCGTGACTGGCCGGTGGCCTCCGCCCTGGCGGTGGTGATGCTGGCGGTGCTGATCGTTCCGATCATTCTCTTCAACCGCAACCAGGCCAAGGAATTGGAGGGCAAGGCATGAGACGTTTCGGTTTTGCCAAGCTGATGCTGTGGCTGGGGCTGCTGTTCATCTACCTGCCCATGATCATCATGGTGATCTACTCCTTCAACGCCTCCAAGCTGGTGACGGTGTGGGGCGGCTGGTCCATGAAGTGGTACTTCGGCCTGCTCGACAACAAGCAGCTGATCGGCTCCGTGTTCCGCTCCCTGGAGATCGCCTTCTACACCGCCATCGCGGCGGTGGCGCTGGGGACGGTCGCTGCCTTCGTGCTGACCCGGATCCCCCGCTTCCGTGGCCGGACACTGTTCGGCGGCATGGTGACGGCGCCCCTGGTCATGCCCGAGGTGATCACCGGTCTGTCGCTGCTGCTGTTGTTCGTGGCCATGGCCCAGCTGGTGGGCTGGCCCGCCGAGCGGGGCATGCTGACCATCTGGATAGCGCACACCACCTTCTGTACCGCCTACGTGGCTATAGTGGTGTCGGCGCGACTGCGGGAGCTGGATCTCTCCATCGAGGAGGCGGCCATGGACCTGGGGGCCAAGCCGTGGAAGGTGTTCTTCCTGATCACCATCCCCATGATAGCCCCGTCCCTGGCGGCGGGTGGTATGATGTCATTCGCCCTGTCGCTGGATGACCTGGTGCTGGCGAGCTTCGTCTCCGGTCCGGGGTCGACCACCCTGCCGATGGAAGTGTTCTCGGCGGTGCGTCTCGGGGTGAAGCCCGAGATCAACGCCATCGCGAGCCTGATCCTGCTGTCCGTATCCCTGTTCACCTTCGGTAGCTGGTACCTGATGGCGAGGGCGGAGAAGCGTCGCCGCGCCGAGATCGCCATGACCACCCAGATGCAGGCAGTGGCCTGACCTGCCCCGTGATAAGATCCGCATTCCCCCATCCGTCAGGAGAATGGAATGCGGATCTCCCTCTTTATCGGCCAGAGCGCCGAACTGAACCCCGAACAGGCTCCCGGCCTCGTCAGCGCCATCCACAAGCAGCCTGTCGACACACCCCTGTGGTGCGGCTTCCTCGGCCTTCGCGGGGATGAGCAGAGCGACCGACGCCATCACGGCGGCCCGGATCGGGCCCTGCACCATTATCCTGCGGATCACTACCCCTGGTGGAAGACCTGGCAAACCGCGCTGGGCCTGCCCGCGCCCCGCACCCCCTGGCAGCCCGCCGCCTTCGGCGAGAATCTCTCTGGCCTGGGGCTCGGCGAGACGCAGGCCTGCATCGGCGATGTCTATCGTCTCGGCGAGGCGCTGATCCAGATCAGCCAGCCGAGATCCCCCTGTTTCAAGCTCAACCAGCGCTTTGGCTATGGTCAGCTGTCCCAGGTGATGCAGCTCAATGGTCGCTGCGGCTGGCTGCTGCGGGTGCTGGAAGAGGGAAGGGTGGCCCCCCAGGCCGAGCTGGTATTGGTGGACAGGCCCTACCCCGAGCTGACGGTGAAGCGCACCGCCGACATCCTGTTCAACCAGACCCGCAACGAGGAGGATCTGCAACTGCTGCTGGAGAATCCTGCCCTCTCTCCCAACTGGCGCCAGCATGCGGCTCATTGGCTGGAGCATGGTGTGGTGGCGGACTGGCGCCGGCGTCTGCTGGGGCCGGCCGAGTTCCAGGTGCCGCCGCAGGCGTGATGACGTCACAGGAGGACGGTCGCGCTCGTTTTTTCCTCGATGCGCTGAATTGTTGAGCGGAAAGCCATTTTTTTGATGTGAATGCAAAAAAAGGCTTGTGTCGGGTCGGGGCTTTCGGTAAATTCTCGCCCCGCAGACATCGGTGTGTAGCGCAGCTTGGTAGCGCACTTCGTTCGGGACGAAGGGGTCGGAGGTTCGAATCCTCTCACACCGACCAAATTCAACAAGGGCTTAGCTTCGGCTAGGCCCTTGTGCTTTTCCGGCCTTCCCGTTCTGGTGGGCATGCCCTCTTCGCCCCCTTCTTCTTCTGTTGCATGACCCTGAACTCCCCAGTATCAATCCCGATACAGTGTGTGCCTGGTTCGTTTGGTTTATTTATCAACGCATTGCCGTTCCCCATGACGGGTTGCGGGGTGCCCCCTGTTTCAGGCCTGTGACAGGTCTCGGCATCAGTTCCTGTAACCCCTTGTTTTTTCACTCTCCACCCGCTGGCATATGGCTTGCTCCATCGCTCTCGTCATGACGACAGGCGGTCGCAGGTGTCCGTGTTGATCGGCGCCACCCGGCCACACAAGGACAACGTCAAGGAGAGATCGACATGTTCGTCAGTAAACGATGGGCGACTATGCTGGGGGCCGTGCTCACGCTCGGACTGCTCGGCACGACGCCGGCACAGGCCGCCGACCCCGTTGGGGTCCAGACTACGCTGGAGGGCTGCCGCAAAGACGCGAGCTTCACCTTCCCCGATGGCGGTCCCTTCATCTGCCCCGACGAGGACTACACCACAGGCAACCTAGGCAAGACGTGGAACGAACTCGACCTCGTTCCTTACCGCATCACGCTGCAGGCCGGCAATTCGGCCCCGGCCAGCCAGACATACACCCTGGGGGTGGTACTGGACAACGAGGACGCAGGCAAACCCGGATATGACATCCTGTCGGCCCCCGTGCTGAATGTGGGCAAGTCGAACGCATCCTGCGTGGCGGCCCAATCGACACAGCAAACGCCATTGGATCCCGGCATCGGCGGAACCGACGTCTCGATTTACCGGCTGATCACGGTCACTCAGGCGAAAAACACCACCTGCGTTTACGACTACTACGGCCGGCTGGCCCTGGGGTCGCACCTGTTCCCGGGCTCGTCGCTGCACGCCAATCTCCTGGCCGAGGATCTCGGCACGGGGGGCGCTGGCGCACGGGATGTGTCGATCCCCGTCAAGGAGATCGAACCGCAGGAAATATCCAAGACGATGACGGCTCACCAGGGGGCGGAGCAGACCTGGAATATCTCCAAGGGAACCGAAGATACCCTGGACTTCGGCAACGTCTGTCGCAGTGACGCGCCGGCATCCCTGCCCGTCCAGATCACGGTGACCTGGACCAAGGCGGAGGTCATCGGCGGCAAGGTCGCGGTCAACATAGTGCTGAACGCGAAGAACCCGGCCGCGCGCACCATCACCATCGACTTGACGGACAAGCTCTATAAGGGCTCGAACAACAGTGGCACCCTGCTGGGCACCTACAATGAGGGTCCATTCGACCTCGCCCCCGGCTTCAACGGCATGGTCGCCGAATTCACGGTCGAATTCGACGCGGCCACGGCGGGCAAGGTCGGCGACTGGCTGCACAACGAGGTGTCAGGAGTCTATACGGACAAGGCAACCGGCATCGCGGTGCCGGGCACGACGACGGCGGTCGCGGACGCCCAGATCCAGCAGGGCGCCATCACCAATGCTTCGACGACCATCAAGGACGTGGAGGAGATCGACGGCGATGGCCTGACCTATTCAGTCGCAACACCGTCACTCGGCGGCTTCCTGGACGGCTACCTCGCGGGCGACAAGACGGATGGCGTGGTAGGGTGGCAGGTGACAGGCCAGACAGACAGCGGTTCCATTACCTTCAACAAGGAGGTCTACCTCGATGATCCCAAGCGGGTCACGACAGGCGTATTGAGAGATACCGCCTACCTGACCGCGTCGGACGGATTCGCAGCCAGCACCGACGAGCTGCAGATCCCGATCGCCTCCTCGGCCAAGGCCAAACTCACCATCGAGAAGAGCATCCCCAGCTTCCTGGATACGGGCGAGAAGCTCGAGATAACGTTCCACATTACCCGCGCCAATGATGGCACATTCAGCAAGACCAAGGTCATCACCTTCACGGGCGGTGGCGCGACGACGCAGTCCGTCACGGCATGGGGCCTGGTTCCCGACACCTATTACGTCGAGGAGCAGGGCAGCATGTTCTTCGCCGCCGGCAGCGACACGGGCGTTCCCATCGGTCTGGCCGATCCGCGCGATCCAACGGTGTACCCGAATCCCAGGACGGTGAACCTCCAGCTCGAAGACGGTATGGCGACCCGTTGCTCGGCAACCGTCGACTTCCAGAACGAGCCGACGGACGAGCCTGCCAAGGCACAGGTGGAGAAGACCACTGAGCCGGCGCTGGAAAGCTCGGATGACGACTACTACTGGACCTTCAAGCTGTATGGTCCGGGCGGCGCGCTGCTGAGCACGCAAGAAGTCGGCGCGGGTGCGGGTTACGGTACCTTCCAGGGGGGCGGTGGTGACCTGCTGCTCATGACCGAGGGTACCTACACGGTCGTGGAGACCACCAAGGCGGGCTGGGATCTGATTTCGGCCAATCCGGACTCACCGATCCAGGACAAGGTCTGCGACTTTACGGTCGACTATCCGGAGGATGCAGGCAAGGTCTTCTCCTGCTCGTTCCTGAACCGGGAACGCGGCAGGGCACAGGTCCTCAAGACCGTGAATGGCAGCGGCGATCTGGGCAGCTACTCGTTCACCTTCGTGCTGCGGCAGGGGGCGACTACCTTCTCCATCGGCGAGACTCTGGAGTCGATGTCGGCCAATGCCGGGAACGGCGGCACCCTGGCGTTTACGCAGGAGCTCATCCCCGGCCAGACCTATCAGATCTGCGAGATCGTGGGTCCGGGGTGGCTCACCAACTTCGGAACCTTCGTGCCGAATGCCTTCATGCCACCGGATGGTGTCGTCATCAACCCGAATGTCGACAACAGCATACTCTGTGGCGACTTCGAGGTGGGTCCGGGGGAAACCAAGGTGTTCAGGATCGACAACACACCGCCCCCAGGGGGTCGTGCATTGACCATCGGTTTCTGGCGGAACTGGGCGTCCTGCGCCAAATCCAATGGCAAACAGAACCCCGTGCTTGACCAGACGCTGGCCTCCTTCGCCGGTGGCGGAGTCTACATCGGCAACCTGTTCGTGGATACCTGCCAGGAGGCCGTACGTATCCTGAGCAAGCAGGATGTCGGGAGCGGCAAGCAGAAGTCGAGCGATCCGGCGTTCAACATGGCGGCGCAACTGCTCGCCGCGAAGCTGAACGCACAGGCCGGGGCCGGTGTGTGCCCGAATGCGGCCACGGCTATGGTTGCTGGCCAGGCCATCCTCGATGGCGCACCGCCGAGCTATGCGGTGAGCTTCACCGGGATGGGGGATTATCCGAAGAAGGGTCAATTTGCGACCGAGGCGAACAACCTCGCCACGTCGCTTGACCAGTACAACAACAACTACCTGTGTGCCGGGCCGTAAAGAGGCCGCACACAAGGTGTCCAGCGAGGGCCCGGCGCAAGCCGGGCCCTCTTTTTAATCTGGCGGGCAAGGCGGTGGCTGTATGTGGTGGGTTTGGCAGCACCTGCTCGGTGCCTTGCCACTGTGCGGTCAGACAGGGGGCAGGGCTGCTGCTGGTGTCTTGTGGCCGGCATACGGACGGTCAGACGTGAGGGAGCCGGGTTGGCAGAGCATCGGCGAGCTTCGACAAGATGAGGCACCAGCGCGCCAGCCGGCGGCTTGCGGGAGTCGGAGCCTGCCGTCATCTTGTCGCGCTGAGGCGGTTCACCCCCATGGCAGCCTGTCTGCAGGGATCGTGGGGAACATGGGGTGACGCTGTCCCGGACCTGGGGTCTTGCTGACAGCTCTCCACCAAGGGCCGCATCGCGTGCAGTTGGACATTCGGCACTGACTGGCGTGTCTGAATGGCGGGGAGATAGACGGGGCATGGCGCCCAATTAAAAGGGCCACCGCTCGGTGGCCCCACGGGTGGAGTCTGATCCTGACTCCGGCACTCTAGATTGTGGCAATCTCGTTGTGGGTCTTGTCGATGGTGCCCTCCTTGCGCGCCAGGCGCGTGATCAGATATGCCAGTGTTGATGGCGCAATGCCTTGAAGCCGTGTTGAGTTTGCAGAGCCGCATGCTTGGGGTACTCGCTGATGAAGTGTTCGAGACCCTCCACCAGTTGTGAGCGCAACGAAGACACGGGCTCATGCCAGGCTTGCAGGCAGAGATGGCCGGGGATCAACTGCTCTCGATACGCTTCCAGCAGTTGTTCTGGCCAGGGCTCGATATGGGAATCATGACGCAGCAAATAGTGGGCGGCGGGTTCACGGGCATAGATGAACTGAACTTGGGCCAGGTCGCGTTGGCTTAGCGTTTGGCTGCCGATGTGGCAAGTCAGATATTTTCCCGTCTTCAGATTCAGGAAGTGACCGCGTTGCCGACAGGCAATGATGCGATACCAGGGCAGGGGTGAACAGAGAGAATACCCCTCCAGCTCCTGTTCCAACCAGTGACGACACTCAGGCGTCTGCACCTGTTCGCGCATGGCCTCGAGCTGTGTCAACAAGGCTCTGGATGGTTGGGTAGCCAGTGTCGCGCTCATCGTCTGCAATCCTCCCTCTGCACAGAATCCCGACTTTCAGTATGGACCTTGGCCGACGGAGGGGGGTAGCAATTCTAATGATTAAAATCGGCTTAGAAGCGCACTTTTTATTCAATAAAGGCCACTATCCGACCAGGTAGGTGCCGGTGCCGAAGGCGATGTGGGTCCCTTCTTCGTTGTGCAGTTCCATACGGGCGACGGCCACCTTGCTGCCGGCCCGGATGATGTGGGCGGTGGCGATGAACTCGTTGCCGCGCCCCGGGCGCAGGTAGTCCACCCGCAGGTCTATGGTGCCGAGGCGGGAGAAGCGCTCCTTGAGGTAGCTGGGGGAGAAGTCCTCCAGCTCGTCGATGCAGGAGGCTGCCACTATCATGCCGCCGGCCACGTCCAGCAGGCTGGCGGTGACGCCGCCGTGCAGGATGTTGTGGAAGGGGTTGCCGACCAGCTTCTCCTCCATCCTGATGCGCAGCTCCACCCGGTCGAAGTCGTAGTGGGTCACCTGCATGCCGATCAGCTTGTTGAAGGGCATCTTCTCGGCGAACAGGTTGGCAATGCCACTGAGCGCCATCTTCTTGAGCATCTGTTTCATTCTCTGAGTCCGATCCCTGTCATCAAAGCCGAGTAAAAACTCCAGCCAGTCTGCAACACTTCCTTAACAGTCGCAATGCCAGGTTTATTGTGAGCGGCGGCTGCTTTAGAATGGCGACCCCAAAGGAGAGCCCATGACCGCGATTGCCGATACCTTGCCCGATACCCCCCTTGCCCTGCTGCAGGCGGTGTTTGGCTATCAGCAATTCAGGCCGGGTCAGCTCGAGATCATCGAGCAGATAGTGGCGGGGCGCGATGCCCTGGTACTCAAGCCCACCGGTGGCGGCAAGTCCCTCTGCTACCAGATCCCGGCGCTGCTGCGCCCCGGCCTGGGGGTGGTCGTCTCGCCGCTTATCTCGCTGATGAAGGATCAGGTGGACAGTCTGCGCGCCAACGGGGTGGCAGCGGTCTACATCAACTCGGCCCTGAGCCGGGAGGAGATGATCCAGAACTTCGCCGCTATGCGCCGCGGCGAGATAAAGATCGTCTACGTCTCCCCCGAGCGGCTGCTGCAACACGAATTCATGGATCGGCTGGCGGAGCTGCCGCTCGGCCTGTTCGCCATCGACGAGGCTCACTGCGTCTCCCAGTGGGGCCACGATTTTCGGCCGGAATACGCGGCGCTGGGGCGGCTCAAGCAGTGGTTCCCCCAGGTACCCGTGGTGGCGCTCACCGCCACCGCCGACGAGGCGACCCGCAGCGATATGCTGCACCGGTTGGAACTGAGCGATCCCTTTATCCACACCGCCAGCTTCGACCGGCCCAATATCCGCTACAGCCTGGTGGAGAAGTTCAAGGCGGCGGAACAGCTGCTGCGCTATGTGCAGAGCCAGAAGGGCAACTGCGGCATCGTTTACTGCTCCAGCCGCAACCGGGTGGAGGAGGTGGCCGAGCGGCTCTCCCGCCACGGCTGCAAGGCGGCCCCCTACCACGCCGGCCTGCCGCTGGAGCTGCGCCAGCAGACCCAGGAGGCCTTCCTCAAGGACGACATCGAAATCGTGGTGGCGACGGTGGCGTTCGGCATGGGCATCGACAAGCCGAATGTGCGCTTCGTGGTGCACTACGACATCCCCAAGAACATCGAGTCCTACTATCAGGAGACCGGCCGCGCCGGTCGAGACGGCACCCCGGCCGAGGCGTTGCTGCTCTACGATCCCGCCGACATCGGCCGGGTGCGGCGCCTGCTCGACAACATCGAAAACCCCCAGCAGTTGCAGGTGGAGCAGTACAAGCTCAACGTGATGGCGGCCTTCGCCGAGGCACAGACCTGCCGGCGCCAGGTGCTGCTCAACTACTTCGGCGAGTACAACGACAAGCCGTGCGGTAACTGCGACATCTGCCTCGATCCGCCCCAGAGCTATGACGGCACCGAAGATGCCCAGAAGGCGCTCTCCTGCGTCTGGCGGGTGGGGCAGGCCTTCGGGGTGGGCTACGTGGTCGAGGTGCTGCGCGGCTCGCTCAACCAGCGCATCAAGGATCACGGCCACGACAAGCTCTCCACCTACGGCATCGGCAAGGATCAGAGCCACGAGTACTGGATGAGCGTCATCCGCCAGCTGATCCACAAGGGGCTCTTGACCCAGAACATCACCCGCAACCTGGTGCTGCAGCTCACCGAGGCGGCCCGCCCGGTACTGCGCGGCGAGGTGAAGCTGGATCTGGCGGTGCCCCGCTTGCAACCTATCTCCAGCCGCAAGGAGAAGCGCAACGGTCTGCTCGACAGCGCCAACTACGACAAGCGGCTGTTCAAGGAGCTGCGCGCCCTGCGCAAGCAGATTGCCGAGGAGGAGGAGGTGCCGCCCTACGTGGTGTTCAACGACGCCACCCTGGTGGAGATGGCGCAGCTCATGCCGATGACCGAGGACGAGATGCTGGCGGTCAACGGCGTCGGTCACCGCAAGCTGGAGCGCTTCGGTGAGGCCTTTATGGACCTTATCATCGACTACTGCCGGCGGTAGGGTCGATTAGCGCAGCGTAATCGACCGCATCGGGGATAGGGCGTCGCCAGGCTACTTCAGGCTGGCGTAATAGGCTGCCAGGTTCTCCATGTCCGCCTCGGTCAGGGCCACCATGAAGGGCACCATCAGGGGCTCCTTGCGGCTGCCATCCTTGAAGGCCTTCAGCTGTTTCACCAGATAGGCGGCATTCTGGCCAGCCAGGTGGGGATAGACGGGCACGCTCGCCTTGCCATCCACGCCGTGGCAGGCGGCACAGACCGCCGCCTTGGCCTTGCCCGCGTCGATGTCGGCGGCCTTGACCTGATGTCCCCAGGTCAGCGCCAGCAGGGGCAGGGTATAGACCCACTTTGGCATCTTCTTCTCCTTGAAATGAATAATCGCGATCGCCTGTTAGCCTCAAGGGGCTGGCGGCGGTATAAAGGTGACACGAGCATACGCAGGGACAACCCCCATCACCATGAAGCTGATCAACACTTTCGCCACCGAGCTGCCCTGGGCCTGCGAGCCCGTCGCGCCCCAGCCCCTGCATGAGCCCAGGTTGCTGCACCTCAACCAGGGGCTGCTGCGGGAGCTGGGACTGGACCGGGTCAGCGCGGCCGATTGGCTGGCCTGCTGTGGTCTGGGGCAGCCCCTGTCCGGCATGCAGCCGGTGGCCCAGGTCTATGCGGGCCACCAGTTCGGCGGCTACAGCCCACGCCTCGGCGATGGCCGGGCGTTGCTGCTGGGGGAGCAAGCGGCGCCGGATGGCAGCCGCTGGGACCTGCATCTCAAGGGAGCGGGCAAGACCCCCTTCTCCCGTTTCGGCGACGGCCGCGCCGTGCTGCGCTCCAGCATTCGCGAATACCTCGCCTCCGAGGCGCTGCATGCCCTCGGCATCCCTACCACTCGCGCCTTGGTGCTGGTGGGGAGCCAGGAGCCGGTCTACCGGGAGCAGGTCGAGACGGGGGCGACCGTGCTGCGCACCGCACCCAGCCACCTGCGCTTTGGCCACGTCGAGTATTTCGCCTGGAGCGGTCAGGGGGAGAAGATCCCCTTGCTGATCGACTATGCGCTGCGTCACCACTTCCCCGAGCTGACCGATGGCGCAGAGCTGTTCGCCGAGGTGGTGCGGCGCACCGCGCGCCTCATCGCCAAGTGGCAGGCGGCGGGGTTCTGCCACGGAGTGATGAACACAGACAACATGTCCCTGCTCGGCCTGACCCTGGATTACGGCCCCTACGGCTTCATCGATGCCTATGTGCCGGACTTCGTCTGCAACCACTCGGATCCGGGCGGTCGCTATGCGCTGGATCAGCAGCCGGCGGTGGGGTACTGGAACCTGCAGAAGCTGGCCCAGGCGCTGGCCGGTCATGTGGATGGCGACGCCCTGGCGTCGGCCCTGGCCCAGTATGAACACCAGCTGATGCTGCACTACTCCGAGCTGATGCGCGAAAAACTGGGACTGGCGAGCTGGGAGGATCAGGATCCTGCCCTGTTCCGCGAGCTGTTCCGGCTGCTGGCGGCGCACGGGGTGGATTACCACCTCTTCCTGCGAAGGCTCGGGGCGCTGACCGTACAGGGGACCTGGCCCACCGCTCTGCTGGCGCTGTTGCCGGACCCGGCCGCCTGGCAGGAATGGCTCGAAACCTATCGGGCGCGCCTGGCCAGGGAAGGGAGCGAGGATGGGGCGCGCAAGGCGCGCATGGATGCCGTCAACCCCAAGTATGTGCTGCGCAACGCCCTGGCCCAGCGGGTGATAGAGGCTGCCGAGGGAGGTGAGATGGCGCCGTTCGAGCGGCTGTTTGCGACCCTGCAGCAGCCCTATGCAGAGCAGCCCGAATACGAGGATCTCGCTACTCCGCAACCGGCATGGTATTGCGGCGGCGAGCTCTCTTGCAGCAGTTGAGGACCCGGATGAAAGAGATGAACTGGCAAGTGGTGGGCATTGATGAGGGCGCTAGCGTGCTGATGCTGGATTGCCCGGGCCTTGACTGGGACAACTTTCCGGCCCTGGCCGAGGGGCTGCTGCGGGAGTGGGAGCTGGCGGCGATCGAGCGGGAGTGGGGCGCCGATCGCCACGGCTGGCTTCTGGAGTTCGAAGGCAGCCGGCTGCGGCTGGAGTATGAGCATCACAGCGGCTGCTGGCTGACGGCTGTGCACCCCGCCGATGGCGAGGTCGTGCTCTGGCTGGGGCGACGGCATAAAGGGTGAGCCGTGGCTGGAGGAGCCCATGACGTCGTCCTTTGGCGACTGCCGTGGCGAGCCAGCGCGACAGCATAAAGATTGAACTATCGGTATTGGGGCGTATAATCGCGCCCCTCGATTATCGCCATGGTGGCGATATGGGTTCCCTAACCCCATTAACCAAAAAGGTCACAATATGAACCTGACTCCGGCTCAGTACCAGACGGCACTGATGCGTCTCTCGTTGTTCCACATCCTGATCATCGCCGGCAGCAACTACCTGGTGCAGCTGCCGATCACCATCTTCGGCTTCCACACCACCTGGGGCGCCTTCAGCTTCCCGTTCATCTTCCTGGCCACCGATCTGACAGTGCGGATCTTCGGTGCCGGTCTGGCCCGCAGGATCATCCAGACCGTGATGCTGCCGGCGCTGGCGGTCTCCTATGTGCTCTCGGTGCTCTTCTTCGAGGGCAGTTATCAGGGGGTGGGCAACCTGGCAGAGTTCAACCTCTTTGTTGCCCGGATCGCGTTAGCCAGCTTTATGGCCTATCTGGTGGGCCAGTTCATGGACGTGGTGGTGTTCAACCGCCTGCGCCTGCTCAGGGCCTGGTGGGTGGCACCGGCGGCTTCCACCCTGTTCGGCAACCTGGTGGACACCATCGCCTTCTTCAGCATCGCCTTCTGGTGCAGCACGGATCCCTTCATGGCCGAGCACTGGGTCGAGATAGCAACCGTGGACTACGTGTTCAAGCTGCTGATAAGCCTGGGGTTGTTTGTGCCGCTCTACGGCGTGCTGCTGCGCTACCTCAGCCGCAAGCTGGTGGGGGAGGCAGGGCTGGACGGCCTGCAAACCGCGGCCCGTCAAGCCTGATGGAGGATGACCACCCTGGGGTGGTCATTTTTTTCGCATTTCTTGCAAATAAGGCTTGCACAGTTAAATGAGAATGATTATTGTTACCTTGTTTTCCGGGAAAGACTTCATTTGTTCCAACGTGATGGACTTCTTGTGAAGGCACGACATTGCTCACATTGCTTCCAGTTAAGGGGCCAGTAGTTTACTGGCCCTCTTTTTTTGTTCTTTTTCAGACCCTTGCAGACTGAGCCCGGTCATAAAAAATGGGAGCCAGGGCTCCCATCTTCAGTCTGTGTCCGCTTACTCGATGTCGAGGGCATCGGGGGAGAGGATGACCCCTGTGGTATCGGCGTAAAGGTGATCGTCTGGCAGGAAGGTAACGCCGCCGAAGTTGACCGGCAGGTCGGTCTCTCCGATATCCTTGCTGTCGGCACCCACCGGAATGGCAGCCAGCGCCTGAATGCCGATATCCAAGTCTTCCAGAATGTCGACCTCGCGCACGCAGCCGTAGCAGACGATCCCTTCCCACTCGTTCTCCGCCGCCGTGGTGGCGATCTCGCTGTCGATCAGGGCGCGGCGCATGGAGCCGCCACCGTCGATCAGCAGCACGCGACCGGCGCCGTTCTCCTTGACCAGTTCACGGATCAAGCCGTTTGATTCGAAGCATTTGACCGTGGTGATGACGCCGCCGAAAGAGGCGCGACCGCCGAAGGAGCAGAGCATGGGTTCGAGCACATCCACCATGTCCTGATAGATGTCGCACAGTTCTGAAGTGTTGTATTCCATTGTGTCAGATCCACCGCTGGAAACAGGTGGATCCAGTATAAGGAGTGGGGTTGGCATTTCAATGAATATTCCTTGAACGGACATATGGATAACGTATTCTGCCCGCGATCGATGCAGTCCACCCCCAGAGCCCCAGAGGTTTATCGTGCTGATCCGCCACAAGTTGATATTGAATACCGCCCTGGTTGCCACGGCCATGCTGACCCTGAGCGGGCTCTTCTTCTACGCCAGCCAGGAGAGCCGGCACATGATGGAGGCACAGCGCAGCGTCGATGCACTCGAGCGCGCCATGTTGCAACTGAGGGGGGCCGAGCAGGACTTCTTGCTGCACAAGGATCCGGCCGACGTCGACCGGTTCAACGCCGTGCTGGCGGATGTGCACTCCCTGGAGCAGACCCTGGAGGCGGACGACCGCCTGGGCAACGCCCGGGCCGGGTTGACGGGCCTGGATCGCCAGTTCGGTGCCTATGGCAAGGCCTTCAACGAGCTGGTGGCCCAGCAGCAGAAGATAGGGCTGGGGCCGGAGGATGGCCTCTATGGCCGGTTGAGGGCGGCGGTGCACAAGGTGGAGGAGGCCCTCAAGGCGCAGGATCAGCAGACTCTGCTCATCACCATGCTGCAGCTGAGGCGCGCGGAGAAGGACTTCATGCTGCGCTCGGACATCCAGTACCTCGAGCGTTTCCAGACCCTGCATGCCGCCTTCCAGCAGGGGCTCGGCGGCCTGCCACAGACGCAGCGCAACGAGCTGGAGCAGGCCAGCGAGCAGTACCGGCAGGATTTAGTCGCCCTGGTGCAGGGCATGCAGGTACTGGGGCTGAAGGAGACGTCCGGACTGCGCGGCCAGATGCACACCCTGGTGCTGCAGGCCGAGCAGGCCCTCAAGGGCGCCAGCCAGCAGGTCGCCGACGAGCTGGCCCGCCAGACCACGGGTTTCAATCGGCTGATGTTGGCCTGTGGCGCCCTGATCATCCTGGGCATCGGTTTTATGAGCGTGCTGCTGGGCCGCAGCATCGACAGGCCCATCGCGCGGGTCAATGACACCGTCAACCGCATCCGCCGGGACAACGACCTGCGCCTGCGCATCGCCCTGAAGGGGGATGACGAGATGGCGCAGCTGGCGGGCAATCTCGATGTGATGCTGGATGGCTTCCGCCATCTGATAGGGGACGTGAAACAGAGCGTGAACACCCTGACCGGGGCGGCGGATCACCTCTCTGACAATGTGCGCCGCACCAGCGAGGGGGCCCAGCGCCAGCTGCTGGAGACGGATCAGGTGGCGACCGCCTCCACCGAGATGGGTTCCACCATAGAGGAGATAGCCCGCAACACCGAACAGGCCGCCAGCGATGCCGCGGCCACCAACCACAAGGCCAGCGAGGGGCGTGGCGCGGTCGAGCAGACCGTCAACCAGATCCACGCTCTGGCGATCCAGCTGGAGCAGGCGTCCGGCGAGGTGGCCCGTTTGCAGCAGGAGAGCGAGACCATAGGCTCGGTGCTGGGGGTGATCCGCGGCATCGCCGATCAGACGAACCTGCTGGCCCTCAATGCGGCCATCGAGGCGGCGCGGGCAGGGGAGCAGGGTCGCGGTTTCGCCGTGGTGGCGGACGAGGTGCGCAGCCTCGCCATCCGTACCCAGCAGTCGACCCAGGAGATCGCCGTCATCATCCACTCCCTGCAGCAGCAGACCGACAGCATAGTGGCCAGGATGGCGCTCTGCCGGGAGCAGGGCGATCAGAGCGCGCAGCAGGCGAGGGTGGCCGGCGGGCTGCTCGGCCAGATAACGGAAGATGTCACCCGTATTATGGACATGAGCACCCAGATCGCCGCCGCCATCGAGCAGCAGAGCCTGGTGGCCAACGAGGTGAACCGCAACGTCAGCAGTATCCGCGACATCGCCCAGGCGTCGAGCCAGATGGCGGAAGACAACGCCAGCTCCAGCCAGGGCTTGAGCGAGCAGGCCAGGCTGCTGAATCGGGCGGTGGAGCCGTACCGGGTGTGACTGACCTTCTGATGGAAAAAGGGAGCCATAGCGGCTCCCTTTTTATCGCAGACCGGATTCAGAGCAGGAACAGGGTGGCCAGGCCGAGGAAGATGAAGAAGCCGCCGGTGTCGGTGATGGCGGTGATCATCACGCTGGCCCCCACCGCAGGGTCGCGCCCCAGCCGGCTCATGGTCATGGGGATGATGACCCCCATCAGCGCCGCCACCAGCAGGTTGAGCATCATGGCGAGCGTCATCACGGCGCCGAGCGCCGCATCCTGATAGAGGAAGTAGGTGGCGACCCCCATGGTGCCGCCCCACACCAGGCCGTTGATCAGGGCCACCCCCAGCTCGCGCCACAGCAGGAAGGAGACGTTGCCGGTCTGGATGTGCTGCAGCGCCAGCGCCCGCACTATCATGGTGATGGTCTGGTTGCCGGTGTTGCCGCCGATGCCGGCAACGATGGGCATCAGCGCCGCCAGCGCCACCAGCTGGGAGATGGTGTGCTCGAACAGGCCTATGACCCGGGAGGCCACGAAGGCGGTGCAGAGGTTGATGGCGAGCCAGGCCCAGCGGGTCTTGACCGCCTTGGAGACGGGCGCGAACACGTCTTCTTCTTCGCTGATCCCCCCCATGCGGCGCAGGTCGGTGTCGCTCTCCTCATAGACCAGGTCCACCACCTCGGCGACGGTGAGCCGGCCCATCAGCTTGCCCCTGGCATCCACCACGGCGGCGGAGACCAGGTCGTCCCGTTCGAAGGTACGGGCCGCCGCCTCGTCGTTGTCTTCCGGATCGAAGGTGACGGGGTTCTTCTCCATCACGTCCCCCACTCGAGTCTCCGGCTTGTGCAGCAGCACGGCGGTGAGGGGCAGCTCCCCCTGCAGCCGGTTGCGCCTGTCGGTAACGAACAGCTTGTCGGTGTTGGCGGGGATCTTGCCGCGCAGGCGCAGGTAGCGCTGCACCGTGGCCAGGCTCACCTCGGCCCGCACCGTGATGAGCTCGAAGTCCATCATGGCGCCGACCGTGTGCTTGCCGTAGCGGATCACCTCCCGCACCCGGTCGCGCTGATCGGGGGCCATGGAGGTGAGCAGCCGCCCCATCAGGTTGCGAGGCAGGTACTGGCCCAGATAGATCTGATCGTCGATCTCCAGGGTGCGCAGGGCGTGCAGCAGCTCCTTGTCGCTCATGCCGCTGATGAGGCTGTCCCATACCGTCTCCGACGCCTCGACCAGGATCTGGCCGCGTTTCTCCTCCTCCACCAGTGCCCACAGGGCATGACGCTCATCGGGCGGCAGCGACTCCAGCGCATCGGCGACGTCGGCGGCGGGTAGCCCGTTGACCAGCGCGGTGAGTTCGCCAGCCTGATCGCGCAGCTCGGCGTCCTGCACCCCTTGCGGGTCGAGCAGGCTGTCGGTGAGGGCATCGTCGGCCAGCAGCAGGGTGAGAATGCGGGCTCTGTCTTGTTCACGCTGTTTGGCGCTGTTCTTGGCGGGGAAGGACATGAAGCAGAATTCCTGAATGCGATGGTCCGGCTGACACACCCCATAGGATACCAGAATCAAAACAAGAGGTTATGACAGTAAATGCAGAAAAAGAAACGCCACCCCAGGGTGGCGTTGGCTTATGAAGTGATATCAGGCCGAGGCCAGGGCCGCGTCTGCGGCACCTCCTTGCCCGAACCAGGCAAGCTGGTCCGCCAGGGTCACCACAGATCCCACCATGATCAGGGCCGGGCTCTCGACGCCGACCGCCAGCTCGGGCAACTGATCCAGGGTGCCGCGAATGACCCGCTGGCTTGGCTGGGTGCCGCGCTCGACCAGGGCCACCGGAGTGTCGCCCCCCTTGCCGTGGGCCAGCAGCTGTTCGCGGATGGTGGCGCAGGAGGAGAGCCCCATGTAGAAGACCAGCGTCTGCTTGTCTCTGGCCAGCAGCGGCCAGTCGAGATCCCGGGCGCCTCCCTTGCCGTGGGCGGTGACGAAGCGCACGCTCTGGGCGTGATCGCGGTGGGTCAGCGGAATGCCGGCGTAGGCCGCGCAGCCGCTAGCCGCGGTGATCCCCGGCACCACCTGAAAACCGATGCCGCTGCCCACGAGCGTCTCCAGCTCCTCGCCGCCACGGCCGAAGATGAAGGGGTCGCCCCCCTTCAGCCGTACCACCCGTTGCCCCTTCTGCGCCTCCTCCAGCAAGAGCTGGTTGATCCCCTCCTGCGGCACGCAGTGGTTGCCCGCCTGCTTGCCGACGAAGATGCGCCTGGCATCCCGGCGCACCAGCGCCATCACCTCGTCCGAGACCAGCCGGTCATAGACCACTACGTCCGCCTGCTGCATCTGGCGCAGGGCGTGCAGGGTGAGCAGGCCGGGATCGCCGGGGCCAGCCCCCACCAGCACCACCTCGCCAGCGCTCTGGCTCTCGTCAGCAAACAGGCTGTCGGCCAGCTGGTGGGCAGAGGCGTGATCGCCCCGTGCCAGCGCCTGCCCGAGCCGGTCCGCCCCGAGCAGCCGCTCCCAGAAGCGGCGCCGCTCCCCCATGCTGGCGAAGCGCGCCTTGACCCGCTCCCGCAGGCTGCCGGCGAAGGTCGCCACGGCCCCCAGATGCTGGGGCAGCAGGGCTTCGAGTTTTTCCCGCAGCAGCCGGGCCAGCACCGGGGCCTTGCCGCCGGAGGAGATGGCCACCATCAGCGGCGAGCGGTCGATGATCGACGGCATGATGAAGCTGGAGCGTTTCGGGTCATCCACCACGTTGGCAAAGATCCGCGCCTGGTTGGCGCTCTGGTAGACCAGGGCGTTCACCTCGCGCCGATCGGTGGCGGCCACCACCAGCCACTTGCCCGTCAGTTGCTGCGGCGCGAATTCACCGGCCAGCCACTCGATGCTGCCGTTGGCAGCCAGTTCCGCCAGCTCGGGGTCGAGCTCGGGCGCGACCACGGTGAGCTGGGCACCGGCATCCAGCAGCAGGCGCGCCTTGCGCTCCGCTACCTCGCCGCCGCCGACCAGCAGCACGGGTTTGTTGTCGAGTCGGCAAAAGATGGGCAAGTAGTCCATGGGGCCTCCTGATCAGGCGGTTTGGGTCTGGCTGGCAGTGGTGGTGGTCTCGTTCACCGCGACCGGGCGCTCAGCCTTGGGGGTGGCATACCAGTAGCCGAGACCCATAAAGAGGGCGCCGGAGACGGTGTTGCCCAGGGTTACCCACAGCAGGTTGTGGCCGATGCCGCCCAGGGTGTAGGCATCGGAATGGGCACCGAACCAGGAGAGGGCGAACAGGGTCATGTTGGCGACCGAGTGCTCGTAGCCGGAGGCGATGAAGGCCAGCAGGCACCACCAGATGGCGATGAACTTGGCGGCACCCTCGGTGCGCAGCGCCATCCAGATGGCGAGGCAGACCAGCCAGTTGCACAGCACGCCCTTCATGAACAGGGTCAGGGCCGGTGCCTGGGCCTTGGCCAGCGCGACCTTGTGGGCCAGACTGCCCGCGTCCGGCAGCAGGCTGCCGCCGTAGGAGTAGATCAGCGCCACCGCGATGGAGCCGAGCAGGTTGCCGGCCCAGGTCTGCGGCAGGATGCGCAGCAGGTCGGCCATGGCGATCTTGCCGCTCTTCACCCCGAAGGTGAGGAACATGGTGTGGCCGGTGAACAGCTCGGAGCCGGCGATGATGACCAGGGTCAGGGCGATGCCGAAGGTGGCCCCCATCACCAGCGGACGGATGCTCGGATCCACCAGGTTGCCCAGGGTGAAGATGAGGATGATGCCAAGGCCCACATAGGCCCCCGCCATGGCGGAGCTGAGCCAGAAGCCGAGCTTGTCGCTGCGCTCGAAGCGGTTGATGCGGGCCGCGTTGGCGGCGCACTTGTTGATGGTGTCGGTATACATCTTTGTTTCCTTCAAGAGGGCCGCCCGCGGGCAGCCCGAAAGAGAGTGAAATCGGTTTTAGACGGCGACCCAGACCTGCTGGTCGCGTACTTCAACGGGATAGCTTTGCACCGACATGGCGGCGTTCTCGAGGCAGTGGCCGTCGCGCAGACGGAAATGCTGCTTCTTGAGCGGGCTGGCGACCCAGAGCTCACCCTCGTGTTCACCTACGATGCCGCGCGACAGCACGTTGGCGGCGAAGAAGGGATCCCGGTTGTCGATGGCGAACACCTCGGCCGCCGCGCTCGGGCGGAACAGGGCGATCTGGCGCCCCTCGAGCAGAGCACAGACGCCGGTGCCAGGGAGTATGTCGTTGAGTTGGCAGGCGAATTTCATGATTGAACCTCCACATCGAGCGAAACAGGCATATTCTGGCGGCCTTCAATGAGTGCGCACACACCGGTTCCCGGCAGGATGTCGTTGAGTTGGCAGGCAAGTTTCATCATTTGGTCTCCACCTCGATCTGGTAGACGGGGATGCGCTCGGCCGGGGTGGCCGGTCTGTGCTGGTCGCGCTCGCTGACGAACTGAACGTCCGGGTCGCGCTTGTCGCTGTTGATGAAGTGGCTGAAGCGCTGCAACGCTTGCTCTTCGTTGAGGGTGCGCGACCATTCGCACTCGTAGCTGTCGATAAGGCGTTGGATATCGAGCTCCAGCGTCTCGGCCAGCCCCAGCTTGTCGTCGACGATCACCTCGCGCAGGTAGTCGACGCCCCCTTCCAGATTGCCGAGCCAGACCGAGGTACGCTGCAGTTTGTCGGCGCTGGTGACGTAGAACATCATAAAGCGGTCTATCAACCGGACTAACGTCTCGCGGTCGAGGTCAGACGCCAGCAGGTCGGCGTGGCGCGGTTTCATGCCGCCGTTGCCGCCCACATAGAGGTTCCAGCCCGCGTCGGTGGCGATGATGCCGACGTCCTTGCCCTGGGCTTCCGCACATTCACGGGTACAGCCGGAGACACCGAACTTCATCTTATGGGGGGTGCGAATGCCCTTGTAGCGGTTCTCGAGGAAGACCCCGAGGCCGACGCTGTCCTGCACGCCGAAGCGGCACCAGGTGCTGCCGACGCAGGTCTTGGCCATGCGCAGCGCCTTGGCGTAGGCCTGACCGGTCTCGAAACCCGCCGCCAGCAGTTTGCGCCAGATGGCGGGCAGATCATCCTTCTGGGCCCCGAACAGGCCGATGCGCTGGGCGCCGGTGATCTTGGTGTAGAGCTTGTAGTCGCGGGCCACTTCGGCCACCGCCAGCAGCCCTTCCGGGGTCACTTCGCCACCGGCCATGCGCGGGATGACGGAGTAGCTGCCGTCCTTTTGCATGTTGCCGAGGAAGATGTCGTTGGTGTCCTGCAGCTGGGTGTTGAGCGGGCTCAGCACATAGTCGTTCCAGCAGGAGGCGAGGATGGAGCCGACGGTCGGTTTGCACACCTCGCAGCCATGGCCGTGACCGTGCTTGGCCAGCAGCTCGTCGAAGCTCTTGATCCCTTCCACCTTGACCAGGTGGAACAGCTCCTGACGGGAGTAGGGGAAGTGGCCGCAGAGGTGGTTGTTGACCTCGATGCCCTGCTTCACCAGCTCGGCGTTGAGCACCTGGCTGATGAGCGGCACGCAGCCGCCACAGCCGGTGCCGGCCTTGGTGTGCTGCTTGATGGCGGCCAGGGTGGTGTGACCCTCGGCCACCGCCTGGGCGATGTCGCCCTTGGAAACGTCGAAGCAGGAGCAGATCTGGGCGCTTTCCGGCAGGGCATCCACCCCCAGGGTCGGCTTGGCACCGGCGTAGGCAGGCAGGATCAGGGTGTCCGGGTGGCTCGGCAGCGGCAGAGCGTTGAGCATCATCTGCAGCAGGTTGCCGTAATCTTCCACGTCACCCACCAGCACGGCGCCGAGCAATCGGCTGTTGTCTTCGCTCACCACGATCTTCTTGTAGACGCCGGCCTGGTCATCCTGGAACACATAGCTGTGGCTGCCCGGGGTGCGGCCATGGGCATCGCCGATGGAGCCGACGGAGACGCCGAGCAGCTTGAGCTTGGCGCTCATGTCCGCCCCCTCGAAACGGCTGTCGCCGCCGAGCAGATGGTCGACGGTGATCTGGGCCATCTTGTAGCCCGGTGCCACCAGCCCGAAGAAGCGGCCCTGCCAGGCGGCGCACTCGCCGATGGCGTAGATGTCGGGGTCGGAGGTGAGGCAGTGATCGTCGATCAGCACGCCGCCACGGTCGGCAATGGCCAGTTCACAATAACGGCCCAGGGTATCCTGCGGGCGGATGCCGGTGGAGAAGACCACCACGTCTACTTCAAGCTGGCTGCCATCGGCGAAGGCGAGGCGGTGCTGGGCGTCGCGGCCGCCGTGCATCAGGATCTCGCTGGTGCTCTTGCTGGTGTGCACCTGCACGCCCATGGATTCAATCTTGCGGCGCAGCAGCTGGCCGCCCTGACCGTCGAGCTGCTCGGCCATCAGCACGGGGGCAAACTCCACCACGTGGGTCTCGAGACCCAGTGCCTTGAGGGCACCGGCGGCTTCGAGGCCAAGCAGACCGCCCCCAATCACCACCCCGCTCTTGCCGCTCTTGGCGGCGCTGCGGATGGCTTTCAGATCCTCGATGGTGCGATAGACGAAGCACTCGTGGTGCTGACTGCCCGCAATGGGCGGCACCCAGGGGTAGGAGCCGGTGGCCAGCACCAGCTTGTCGTAACCGACCACTGTGCCCTTGTTGGAGTGCACTTCGCGGTTGGCCCTGTCGATTTTTTTCACCGCTTCGCCGAGCAGCAGGCGGATGCCGTGCTTGTCGTAGAAACCGGGTTTGACGAGGGAGAGATCTTCGCTGGTGTGATGGGAGAAGTAGGAGGAGAGATGGACGCGATCGTAGGCGGGACGGGGTTCTGCACCGAAGACGGTGATCTCGTAGCGGCCCGGGTCGGCCCGCTCGATCAGCTCTTCGATGAAGCGGTGCCCCACCATGCCGTTGCCCACAACGACCAGTCTGACTTTGCTCATAGTTGCCTCAAGTTTGGAGTAATAAAACATCATTCTGAGGCTAGGCTACCCAGTCGGCAGGGGTGGGCGATTGATGCAAATCAAGTGTCTATTTATATATCTCCTCAGGGGTAATTCGAGAAAATTCAACACTATACAAAAATAGGTATACCAGTTAATGATTTCTGGGCTGGCTCGGGGTGAGGGATGGTGGAGGGAAAGCCTGGTTTACCAACTGCCGGGGAGTGAAAACTTATGTCGGAAAAAGGCCGGCCTCGCACTGGGTGAGACCGGCATCGCAAGTCGGGTGGCGAATCAGGCAATATGGCGGCGGAACAGGGCGAGCGCGAGGGACAGGCTGATGCCGCCGATGGCGATCAGGGGCCAGAGCAGGGGCCAGGCGGTCGACCAGCCCAGCCCCTTCAGGAAGACCCCCTTGAGCAGCACGATGAAGTGGGTGAGGGGGTCTATGGCGGCCAGCCACTGGAACAGGGTCGGCATGTTCTCCACCGGCGAGACATAGCCAGAGAGGATCACCGCCGGCACCATGAAGCAGAAGACCCCGAGAAACGCCTGCTGCTGGGTGGTGCAGAGGGAGGAGATGAAGAGGCCGATCCCGGCGAGCGCCAGGCCGTAGCAGACCATGCCGGCCAGCAGCAGGGTCAGGCTGCCGGAAAAAGGCACCTGATAGACGAAGCGGGCAGCCAGCGCGACTATGCACCCTTGTCCCACCGCCACCAGGATGCCGGGCACCGCCTTGCCCGCCATGATCCAGCCTGCGGTGAGGGGGGAAACCAGCAGCTGATCGAAGGTGCCCTCCTCCCGCTCCCGCGCGACCGAGAGGGCTGTGACGATAAGACAGCCGGTGGTGGTGATGATGGCCACCAGCGCCGGCAGGATATGCCAGTGGAACTCGATATTGGGGTTGTAGAGGTGGCGCACCGGCAGCTCGGGGGCGCCGCGCCCCTCGCTCTGCCAGCGGGCGATCACCTGGTTGATGTAGCCCGCCGCCACCTGGCCGCCGTTGGAGCGACGCCCATCGATGACAAGCTGCAGCGGGGCTGCGTCGCCGCGGGCCAGCCGGCGGGAGAAGTCGGGGGGGATGATCAGCCCGAGCAGCGCCTGCTGCCCGGTGATGGCCTCGGTCATGCCCGCCTCGCCTTGCACCGGAATGATGGTGGTGAAGGCGGGCATGTGGGTGAGGCGCTCGATCAGCTCGCGGCTCTCGGCGCCGCCGTCCTGGTTGTAGACGGCCAGCGTGTTGCCGGTCACCTCCAGGGTGGCGGCGAAGGGGAAGAGGGCGGTCTGCAGCAGCACCGGCATGATCAGCAGGAAGCGCCCCTGGGTGTTGCCCAGCAGGATGGCGAGCTCTTTTCGCACCAGCCACCAGAGTCGGGTCAGCATGTTTACTCCAGGGTGCGCCGCGTCTGGCGGGCGGTGAGGGCGAGCCAGAAGAGCGCCAGCAGCAGCAGGCTGAGGGCGTTGACCAGCAGGATCGACAGCACGTTGCCCGCCTGATAGAGGGTCTGCAAGGAGCTGGCAAAGTAGCGGGCCGGAATGAGGTGAGTGATGGCCCGAAGCCAAGGCGGCATGCTGGCGATCTCGAACACGAAGCCCGAGAGCATCATGGCCGGCAGGAAGGCCGCCGTCAGGGCCGCCTGGGCGGCGTTGAACTGGCTGCGCATCAGGGTGGAGAGAAACAGCCCCAGCCCCAGGGCGCTGCCGAGAAACAGGCTGGTGACCAGGAACAGGACGACCAGGGAGCCGCGCCAGGGTACCCCCATCACCACCACGGAGAAGAGCAGGCAGATGAGCATGGCGGCGATGCCGAGCCCGTAATAGGGCAAGAGCTTGGAGAGCAGCAGCTCGGTCCTGGTCACCGGGGTGGCGAGCAGGGCCTCCATGGTGCCGCGCTCCCACTCCCTGGCAACCACCATGGAGGTGAGCAGGGCGCCTATGATGGTCATCACCACGGCGATGGAGCCCGGCACCAGGAAGTTGCGGCTCACCAGCGCCGGATTGAACCAGGCCCGGGTGCGCAGCTCCACCGGCTGGCTCTGGGGCTTGCCCTCACCGAGAAGCCAGCCTTGCCAGATCCCCTGCACGTAGTTGGTGACGAAGTTCGCCGTGTTGGGCTCGGTGCCGTCGGTGAGCAGGACGATGGACGCCGCTCCCCCTCCCTGGCCGGTCATAGCGCGGGAGAAGCCCTCGTCGATCACCAGCAGCCCCCGGATCTCGCCGTGCTCAAGGCTCCCCAGCAGTGCCTCCTTGCTCGGGCCGCCCTGCACCTCCAGGGCGGTGGAGCCGCGCAGAGCCTGCTCTAAGCGGATCGCCGGCGCCCCGCCGTCGGCACGCCAGACCCCGAGGCGCAGGTGGTCCACATCCAGGTTGATGGCGTACCCCATCACCACCAGCAGCACCACCGGCATGATGAAGGCGACCAGTATGCTGCTCGGGTCGCGCACTATCTGCAGCGACTCCTTGCGGCAGAGGGCCAGCAGGCGGCGACGGCTGATGCTCATGGGGTCTCCTCGTCGGCCCGCTCGACCAAAGTGATAAAGGCCTCTTCCATGGTTGGCAAGGCGGTGCTTGTGTCCTTGGCGGCCAGCCCCTTGAGCTCGTCCGGGGTGCCAAGGGCCAGCAGCTTGCCGCGGTAGATGAGGGCGATGCGGTCGCAATACTCCGCCTCGTCCATGAAGTGGGTGGTGACCAGCACGGTCACCCCGTGATCGGCCAGGGCGTTGATGTGGGACCAGAACTCGCGCCGGGTGACAGGGTCGACTCCGGAGGTGGGCTCGTCGAGAAACAGCAGCGGCGGCGCGTGCAGCAGGGCGCAGGCCAGCGATAAGCGCTGGCGCAGCCCCAGCGGCAGGGACTCCGCCTTCTGATCGAGCCAGGGGGCGAGGGCGAAGGCCGTCACCATGGCGTCGATGCGTGCCTGCTGGGCACGACCGAACAGGCCGTAGATGCCGGCGAAGAAGGCGAGGTTCTGGGCCACGGTGAGCTGCTTGTAGAGGGAGAACTTCTGGGCCATGTAGCCGAGGTGCTGGCGCGCCGCCGAGGGGCTGCGGGCCAGATCGATGCCGGTCACCAGGGCCTGGCCACCGCTTGGGCGCAGCAGGCCGCACTCCATCTTGAAGGTGGTGGACTTGCCGGCGCCGTTGGGGCCGAGCAGGCCGAAGATCTCGCCCCGGCGCACCGCGAAGCTGACGTCGTCGGTGGCCGCGAAGTCGCCGAAACGCTTGGTGAGGTGGCGCGCCTCGATCACCGCTTCGGGGGAGACCCCTGCCGGCAGCGCGGCCTCGCGCATCCCGGCCGCCAGGCTCGACTCTCCGCCGGGGCCGCCGCCGAGCAGATCGATGAAGGCATCCTCCAGCCGCGCCGGGGTCGGCACGAAGGCCCCCTCAGAGAGCCCCAGCTCCGCCAGCGGGGGGGTTGCCACGCCGGCGTGCAGCAGCAGGCGCACCCGCTCCCCGGCCACGGCGCCATCCATCACGGCGGGGTGGGCCAGCGCCCGGCGCAGCAGGGCGCGCCGCTCCCGGCCATCCAACTGACCCGCCTCCAGCAGCCAGCAGCGGTGCGCCATGGCCCCCATGAGTTCCGCCGGGGTGCCGCTGGTGCGCAGCTCGCCGTCCGCCATCAGCAGCACGTGATCGCAGAGCTCAGCTTCATCGAGATAGGCGGTGCTCCAGAGCACCGTCATGCCTCCCTGGGCGAGCTCGCGCACCATCTTCCACAGGGCGCGGCGGGAGATGGGGTCGACCCCGACCCCGGGCTCGTCCAGCAGCAGCACATCCGGGGTGCCGAGCAGGGCGCAGGCCAGCCCGAGTTTCTGCTTCATGCCCCCCGAGAGCTTGCCCGCCGGCCTGGCGGTGAAGCGGGCGAGATCGGTGAAGGCGAGCAGCCGGGCAAACGTCGTGCTGCGCTCGGGCTCCACCACGCCGCGCAAGTCGGCGTAGAGGGCGAGGTTCTCCAGCACGCTGAGATCTTCATAGAGCCCGAACTGCTGGGGCATATAACCGAGGCGCTGGCGCAAGGCATCGCCTTCCTGCACCGGATCCAGCCCCAGCACCCGGCTCTGCCCCGCCTCCGGCACCAGCAGGCCGGCGAGCAGGCGCAGCAGGGTGCTCTTGCCCGCCCCGTCCGGTCCCACCAGGCCCGTGATGCCGCCGCTCGGTATGGTGGCCGAGATGGCATCCAGCGCCACGCGCTCGCCAAAGCGCTTGGTCAACCCCTCGAGCCGGATGGCGGCGCTCATGGGGCCAGCCTGACGGTGACCGGCATCCCCTGACGCAGGGCCGGGTCGGGATCCTGCACCACTATGCGCAGCCGGTAGACCAGGTGGGTGCGAAGATCCGGCGTCTCCACCGATTTCGGGGTGAACTCGGCGGTGGGCGAGACAAAGCCCACCACCCCCTGATAGGGCTTGTCCGGCCGCGAGTCGGTGGTGAGCTGCACCCTGGCACCGCTCGGGAAGTGGCCAAGCCAGGGCTCCTCCACATAGGCGCGCACCCAGACCGGCGCGGTCAGGGAGAGGTTGAAGGCGGTGGCCCCCGGTTGCACCAGGGTGCCTGGCTCGATGGCGCGGGTCAGAATGATGCCGTCGCTCGGGGCGGTCAGCACGGCGTCGGCGAGCGCCAGCTCGGCGCTGGCCAGCGCCGCCTTGGCGCCGTCCAGTTGGGCGTCGGACTGGGCGATCTCCTCGGGGCGATAGCCGGTTTCGAGCTGGGCGAGCTGCTCGCGGGCGGCGCGCACCCTGGCCTGGGTCTGATCCCGCTGGGAGCGGGCGCTGTCGAGCTGGCCGCGGGAGATGGCACCGGTGGCCGCCAGGGCGCTCTGGCGGCGCCACTGCTTGTCGGCCTCCAGCGCGGCGGCCTCGGCGGCCGCCAGCTCGGCCCGGGCACGGTCCGTCTCCTCGCTGCGATATCCCTTGTGCATCAAGGTGTTGGCCGCAGTGAGCGCGGCCAGATTGGCGCGGGCACTGTCGCGGCTGTGGGTGAGGGGCGCCGGATCCAGGCGTGCCAGCAGTTGACCGGCTTTTACCCTATCCCCCTCATCCACCAGCACCCGTTCGACGCGCCCCCCGACCCGAAAGGCCAGATTGACGTCGCGAATATCGACGTTGCCGTAGAGGATGGAGCCGTCGGCGGGCCGGCCCTGCCACCAGAGGTAGCCGCCGATCAGGGCCAATAGGAGGGCCACCAGCGCAATGCGTTGTTTCATACCCGTTCTCCTTCGGTGGGGCGCAGGCCACGCAGGGCCCACGCCAGCCGCTGCCGGGCAGCCTCGGGGTTGTCGATCTGGGCGAGGAAGGGCGCGGCCTCCCTGGGCAGCCAGCCGAGCTGGCGCCCGCCACCGGCGATCACCAGGGGCAGGCCCACGGAACCCATGATGAAGATCATCAGCTGCAAGGGGTTGGCCGCCACCAGGGATCCTTCCGCCTGCGCTTTTTGCACCTGTTCGAGCAGCAGCAGGGGGTGGCGGCGCGGCAGGCTCAGCAGAAAGCGCTGGGCCGCGTTCTCGCCGGCCAGAGCGTCACCAAACAGGTGGTTGATGAAGCCACGCTGGCGGGCCACCAGGGTGATCAGCGCCTGCATGGTGGCCTCGAAGGTTGCCAGGGCAGAGGGGTAGGCGCCGCGGGCCGCCACCGCCTTGAGCTCGTCGTAGAGGGGGGCGTACCAGAGCTCCACCAGCTCGTCGATATAGGCGTCGCGGTTGCCGAAGTGATAGACGAAGGTGCCGAGATTGACCTCGGCCGCCGTCGCCAGCTCGCGCACCGTGAGGCCGCGCAGCCCCTTGTCGGTGGCGATGGCAAGGCCGGTATCGAGCAGTTTCTGACGGGTCGGGTGCATCCTGCGATCGCTCCTGGTGTACAAACTTTGCACGTAATTATACGTGTGTATAAAAATAGCGGAAGCGGGTGACGGGATTTTTTTCAGCAGTGTGATCCGCGAGCGCTATGGGAGGTCGGCGATCGCCGTCCGATAAGAAGGAGGAGGGGGCTCACCGATCCAGGCCGCGCAGCCGGCGCTATGGGGTATCGGCGATTTCGGTCCGATAAGAAGGAGGACGGGCGCAGGTCTCTCCGGTTCAGGCCGCGCTGCCGGTGTTATGGCGTGTCGGCGACCCTTGTTCGATAAGGCGGATGGGCGCAGGTCTCGCGGATGAGGGTGCGCAGCCAGCGGTGGGCCGGGTCCGCATCCTGGCTGGGGTGCCAGAGCAGGGCGACCCGGATCCCGGGCAGCGAGAAGGGCAGGGGCAGGGTGACCAGGTCGCCGAGCAGGCTGGCGCAGTGCAATCTGGGCACGGTCGCCACCAGATCGCTGCCGCGCACCAGGGCCAGCGCCGTGGCAAAACCGGGCACCAGGGTCGCAATGGTCCGCGTCAGTCCCTGCGTGGCGAGCACCTCGTCGACGGGGCCGTGGAGTTGACCCCGGCGGGACACCAGTACGTGGCGGGCGGCGGCATAGCGGGCCGCGGTCAGGGGGCCGTCACAGAGCGGGTGAGCCGGGCGCACCACGGCGACGAAGTGGTCCTGAAACAGGGCCTGGGTACGCAGCTCGGGCGCCGTCTGTGCGCCTATCACCCCGGTCTCGAAGTCCAGCTCGCCGCGGCGCAAGGGGCCGCTCTCCTTGTCGGGCTTGGCCAGAAAATGGAGTCGCACTCCGGGGGCCTCGGCAGCGAGGCGGGCCAGCAGGGCGGGACCGACCGCCTCCACGAAGCCGTCGCTGGATCTCAGGCGAAAGGTGCGCACCAGGCTCGCCGGATCCACCGCTTGCTGGGGACGCAGCACGCTTCGGGCCTCCTGCACCAGCCGGCCGACTCGTTCGCCCAACTCCCGCGCCCTGGGGGTCGGTACCAGGCCACGGCCGGCCCGCACCAGCAGGGGATCCCCCGTGGTCTCCCGCAGCCTGGCCAGGGCCCGGCTCATGGCGGAGGGGCTCAGGGAGAGGCGTCTGGCGGCGCCGGCCACGCTGCCTTCCTCCAGCAGGGCCTCCAGGGTGAGCAGCAGGTTGAGATCAGGTGTGGTTATGGTCTTGCCCTCGCAGCCGGTACTTGTGAGTCTTCCCATCATACGCGAGCTGCGGCTCTTTGATATGGCGTCTGGTGCAGCTATACGCTGCAAGCCGTGCGTCTTCCGCCTTGTCAGCGTGCCCACTAGCCTTGTCGGCATCATCACTTGCCGGAGATACTGCCATGTCCACAAAGCCTCTCGTTTCCCCTCCCGTGACGCACCGCCTGGGGCTCGCGGGGCTCGGGCTCGCCACCCTGCTGCCCATGCTGGCGGGGAGCATGGCCAACCTGGTGCTGCCTGCCCTGGGGCCGGTATTTGCGGTGCCCTTTGCCAGCCTGCAGTGGGTGCTGGTGGCCTATCTGCTGGGGATCACCTGCCTGACGGTGGTGGCCGGTCGGCTCGGCGATCGTCTCGGTCGCCGTCGCCTGCTGCTCTGGGGCTCCGGGGTGTTCGTGCTGGCCTCCCTGCTGTGCGCCCTGGCGCCCTCCATCGGCTGGCTGATCGCGGCCCGTGCCCTGCAAGGGGCGGGAGCGGCCTGCATGCTGGTGCTCTCGCTGGCCATGGTGGGGCAGCTGGTGCCGCCGACCCGGCGCGGCTGGGGCATGGGGTTGCTCGGCACCCTGTCGGCCTGCGGCACGGCGCTCGGCCCCTCGTTCGGCGGTCTGCTGATCGCCGGATTTGGCTGGCAGGCCCCCTTCCTGCTGCTGCTCCCCCTCGGGCTACTGGCGTCTGGGTGTCTCTGGGGCGGTCTGCCGCCGGATGACGGGCATCCGTCCCGGGGCGAGCTCCCTCTCCCCGGCCTGCTGGCGCTGGTGGCTGCGCTGCTCTGCTACGGGCTGGCGCTGACGTGGGGTAGCCTGGCCGGGATCTGGGCTGGACTGGGGGCCCTGTTGGCGACCACGCTGTTTGTGCGCCTCGAGGCGCGCTCCCAGGCTCCCCTGTTGCCGCCTGGGCTGCCGGGGGATGCCGGGCGGCGCAACGGCATCGTCGCCAGCGCCCTGGTGGCCAGCGTCATGGTGGTGACGCTGCTCATCGGCCCCTTCTACCTGCACGGGGTCTTCGCCCTCGACATGGGCACCGTGGGCCTGATGATCTCGGGCGGCCCCCTGCTGGCGGCGCTGTCCGGCATGCCCGCCGGCTGGCTGGTGGACAGGGTCGGCGCGACCTTTGTGGTGCGGCTGGGGCTGCTGCTCATGGTGGGGGCCGTGACCTGTCTCGTCCTCCCGGGATCGGCCCTCGGCCCCCTCGGCTACTTGCTGCCCATCCTGCTGCTGACCGCCGGCTACGCCCTGTTCCAGACCGCCAACAACAGCGCCGTGGTGGGTGGTGTGGATGAGCGGAGCAGGGGGGCCGTGGCCGGCCTGCTGACCCTGTCGCGCAATCTGGGCCAGCTGACGGGGGCGGCGGGGCTGGGTGCCCTGTTCGCCACCCTGGTGGGGCGGCCCGATCTCGCCACGGCCACGGCGGACGAGCTGGTGTTCGCCACCCGGGTCACCTTCGCCCTGACGGCCTTGCTGCTGGTGACGGCATTCTGGCTGGCGGGAAGAGGGGAGTGTGTCGTGCAGGGTGACGCGACCCGGGACGGCCGCGAGTTGGGAGAGCGCTGAAAACGAAGACGCCTCCACAGGGGAGGCGTCTTGCTATGAGATTGAGTGGTTCGCTTACAGGCTATTAAACCACTCAGAACCTCGTCTTCGATCAGTCTGTTACAGGATACTGAACCGCTCAGACTCTCGTTTTCTATCAACCTGTTACAGGATAAAGCGGCTCAGGTCCTCGTCTTCAATCAGCTTGCCGAGGTGGGCGTTGACGTAGTCGGTGTCGATGACGAAGGTCGCGCCGGACTGCTCGGAGGCATCGAAGGAGATGTCTTCCATCAGGCGCTCCATCACGGTGTGCAGACGGCGGGCACCTATGTTCTCGGTGCGCTCGTTGACCTGCCAGGCCGCCTCGGCCAGACGGCGGATGCCGTCCTGGGTGAACTCGATCTTGACCCCTTCGGTGGCCATCAGCGCCTGGTACTGATCGGTCAGGGAGGCGTTCGGCTCGGTCAGGATGCGCTCGAAGTCTTCGGTGGTCAGCGCTGTCAGCTCGACCCGGATCGGCAGGCGCCCCTGCAGCTCGGGGATGAGGTCGGACGGCTTGGCGATCTGGAAGGCGCCGGAGGCGACGAACAGGATGTGGTCTGTCTTGACCATGCCGTGCTTGGTGTTGACGGTGCAGCCCTCGACCAGGGGCAGCAGGTCGCGCTGGACCCCTTCACGGGAGACGTCCGGGCCCGAACTCTCGCCGCGCTTGCAGATCTTGTCGATCTCGTCGAGGAAGACGATGCCGTTGTTCTCGACGGAGGCGATGGCCTTCTGCTTGAGCTCTTCCGGGTTGACCAGGCGGGCCGCTTCCTCTTCGATCAGCGCCTTCATGGCCTCCTTGACCTTGACCTTGCGCTTCTTCTTCTGGCCCTGGCCCAGGTTCTGGAACAGCCCCTGCAGCTGGTTCGCCATCTCTTCCATGCCCGGCGGGGTCATGATCTCCACGCCCATGGGGGTGGCGGCCAGATCCAGCTCGATCTCCTTGTCATCCAGCTGGCCTTCCCGCAGCTTCTTGCGGAAGATCTGGCGGGTGTTGGAGTTGTCGGCCTTCTCCTCCTCGCCCCAGCTGTTGCGCGGGTTCGGCAGCAGGGCGTCGAGGATGCGCTCCTCGGCGGCCTCCTCGGCGCGGTATTTCATCTTCTCCATCTCGGTCTCGCGCACCAGCTTGATGGCGACGTCGGTCAGATCGCGGATGATGCTGTCCACTTCCTTGCCCACATAGCCCACCTCGGTGAACTTGGTCGCCTCCACCTTGATGAAGGGGGCGTTGGCCAGCTTGGCCAGGCGGCGGGCGATCTCGGTCTTGCCGACGCCGGTCGGGCCTATCATCAGGATGTTCTTCGGGGTCACCTCGTGGCGCATCTCCTCATTGAGTTGCATCCGGCGCCAGCGGTTGCGCAGGGCGACGGCGACCGCGCGCTTGGCATCGGCCTGACCAATGATGTGCCTGTCCAGCTCGTGGACGATTTCTCTCGGGGTCATCTCGGACATGATGGGATTCCTGTGTCGGGGGCGGCCTGGCCGCCCCTAAGAAGAGGGGGCGCTTACTTGGCGCTGTAGTCCAGCACTTCCACTGTGTGGTGCTGGTTGGTGAACACGCAGATGTCGCCCGCGATCTTGAGGGCCTTCTCGACGATGCTCTTGGCGTCGAGGTCCGTGTTCTCCAGCAGGGCGATGGCGGCGGACTGGGCGAAGTTGCCGCCGCTGCCGATGGCGATGAGATCGTGCTCCGGCTGCACCACGTCACCGTTGCCGGTGATGATGAAAGACTTGTGCTCGTCCGCGACCGCCAGCAGGGCCTCAAGGCGGCGCAGGGCGCGGTCGGTGCGCCAGTCCTTGGCCAGCGCCACGGCGGCGCGCTCCAGGTTGCCCTGGTGGGCCTGCAGCTTGGCTTCGAAGCGTTCGAGCAGGGTGAAGGCGTCGGCGGTGCCGCCGGCGAAACCTGCCAGCACCTTGCCGTTGTAGAGGCGATGAACCTTGCGGGCATTGCCCTTCATGACGGTGTTGCCAAGGGAGACCTGGCCATCGCCACCGATGACGACCTGACCGTTGCGGCGAACTGAAACTATGGTAGTCACTTCATTTACCTCGCTTGAGCCGAATGACGGCCTGACTGTGCATGGCAACAAAGATGGGGATGGCCAACCGGCTTTTCAAGCCTGTTCAGTGACCGGATCGAGGGAGGGAAGAGAGGGGCTCAGGAAGGGGGTCGAAAGAAACAGGGCCGGGTGTTGTCACCCGGCCCTGTGCCTGGCAAGCGGCGATCACCCCTTCTTGGGGATGCAGCCGCTGATGCCGGAGCCCTGCAGCTTGCGGTTGGCCGCGTCGGCCGCCGCCTTGCCGTTGAAGGGGCCCACCATCACCTTGTAGACGGCGCCACCGGCCCCGTTGACCACCTGCAGACTGGAGGAGAGGCCGGCGGTGAAGGCGATGCGCGCCTTGAGCGACTCCGCGGAGTCCTGGGAGCGCAGGGCGGCGCACTGCATCATGTAGCGACCGCCGTCGGCGGCTGCGGTCTGTGCAGTCTGGGTCGCCGCCTTGGCCCTGGCGGCCTCGGCCCGTTCCCGCTCCAGTTCGGCGCGGATCTCCCGCTCCATCCGCTCACGCTCGGCCTTCTGGTCGATCACCTGCTCCCGGGCGCTGGCGACCGGGGCGCCGGTGGCCGGCTTGGTCGGCTGCACCGGCTGCGGCTGGTACGGCTTGGCCTGGCCGATGGGGGTCCCCGGCTGGGGGATCTCGGTCGGCACGGGTTGCGGCAGCTTCTCCGGCTGCAGGGTCAAGGTCTCGGCGGGCGGCGGCGGCAGCACGCCCGGCTGGGGCGGCGGCTCTATGATGTCCACCTGCTTGTTCTCCAGCCGCTCGATGTAGCTCCACTTCTCCTGGGGCAGGCCATTGCCCTGCGCCTTGGGCTTGTTGGCCTTCACCTGCTCCTCGATGGTGGGGGCGTCGGCCCCCTTGCCGTTGATGAGGTAGAGGAAGGCGCCGAAGCCGACCACCAGGGCCCCGGCCAGCAGTGCCGGGATAACAGGAAAGCGGCGAGGCGCCGCTTTCTTGATGTTACGGCCACCCGCCCGTCGTCTCGGGCTGTTGCCGACGTAATCCCGGGTCGCCATCTATTACATGCGCTCCAGGGTGTGGATGCCCAGCACGCCCAGGCCCAGCTTGAGCACCTTGGCGGTGGCGGCACACAGCAGCAGACGGCTCTGGCGGGTCGTCTCGTCCACGCCGTCCTTGTTGATCGGGCAGGCTTCGTAGAAGGTCATAAAGTTGCCAGACAATTCATAGAGATATGTGCACAGAAGGTGCGGCATCCCCTTGTCAGCCACGCCGTTGACCGCGTCGGAGAACTGGATCAGCTTCTGGGCCAGGGTCTCTTCCGCCTCTTCGGCCAGGATCACCTTGCCGCTCAGGGTGTCGGCATCGACGCCGGCCTTGCGGAAGATGGACTGGATCCGGGTGTAGGCGTACTGCAGGTAGGGGGCCGTGTTGCCTTCAAAGGAGAGCATCAGATCCCAGTCGAAGATGTAGTCCGTGGTGCGGTTCTTGGAGAGATCCGCATACTTGACTGCGCCCATGGCGATGGCGTGGACCACCTCGGCCTTCTCTTCGGCTGAGAGGTCGCTGTTGCGGCTCTCCAGCAGGGCGCTCGCGCGCTCTTCCGCCTCGTTCAGCAGGTCGACCAGCTTGACGGTGCCGCCGGAGCGGGTCTTGTAGGGGCGGCCATCCTTGCCCAGCATCATGCCGAAGGCGTGGTGCTCGAGGGGCACGGACTCCGGCACATAGCCCGCCTTGCGGGTGATGGTCCAGGCCTGCATCAGGTGCTGGTGCTGACGGGAGTCGATGAAGTACATCACCCGGTCGGCGCCCAGGGTCTCGTAACGGTACTTGGCACAGGCGATGTCGGTGGTGGTGTAGAGGAAGCCGCCGTCGCTCTTCTGGATGATGACCCCCATGGGCTCGCCATCCTTGTTCTTGAACTCGTCCAGGAAGACGACGGTGGCGCCTTCGCTCTCGACCGCGAGGCCCTTAGCCTTCAGGTCGGCGACGATCTCCGGCAGCATGTCGTTGTACATGGACTCGCCCATGATGTCCTTGTTGGTCAGGGAGACGTTCAGGCGGTCGTAGTTGCGCTGGTTCTGCTCCATGGTCATGTCGACCAGCTTCTTCCACATGGTGCGGCAGTACTCATCGCCACCCTGCAGCTTGACCACGTAGTTGCGCGCGCGCTCGGCGAAGGCTTCGTCTTCGTCGTAGTGACGCTTGGCCTGGGTGTAGAAGGCCTCCAGATCGCGCAGCTCCATGTCGGAGGCGTGCTCGTTGGCCATCTTCTCCAGGTAGGCGATCAGCATGCCGAACTGGGTGCCCCAGTCGCCGATGTGGTTGGCGCGGATCACCTTGTGGCCGAGGAACTCCAGGGCGCGGGCGGCCACGTCACCGAGCACGGTGGAACGGATGTGGTGCACCGCCATCTCCTTGGCCACGTTCGGCGCCGAGTAGTCCACCACCACGGTCTGCGGCGCGGGCAGGCGCACGTTGGCGTTGGCGCTGGTCACCATGGCCTCCACCTGGCCGGCCAGCCAGCTCGTGTCGAAGAAGAAGTTGATGAAGCCGGGGCCGGCGATCTCGACCTTGGCGATCAGATCGGAGGCGGGCAGGTGCTCGATGATGGCGGCGGCCAGCTCGCGGGGATTCTTGCGGGCCGGTTTGGCCAGCAGCATGGCCAGGTTGGTGGCCAGGTCGCCGTGAGCCTTCTCCTTGCATCGGTCTACTTGCACGCGGGCTTCCAGGTCCGCCGGCAGGACGCCCGCAGACTTGAGATTGGCTACCGTTTGTTCAAGTAGATGATGAATATGCTCTTTCATAACTGACCACCGAGGTTGCGCGTCGAAAAATGACTGACTGGATAAGGGCGTGAATTTTACCCGCATCGGGCCGAGAAAACTATAGGAACGGCCCGTACCCGTGGGTGCGACGGATATTTCACTGCGTTTTCCACCACATGGCAGGATATTGATTTGAATAAGTGGTGGTTATCCATTTCTACTGCATATCGAAGCGGCTTGTCCAGGCTATTTTCCCCTGATTATTGCGGGGCTATTTATACCGTTTCGGTCTGAATGATCTCGCTGCCTACGGCGGTCGTATCCTTAGAGGAAGCCGCTGGAGGACGATTCCCATGACACTGGTACTGTTTCCACTCTCCGCTCACCTGCTGCCCGGCGGCATCATGCCGCTGCGCATCTTCGAGCCCAGATACCAGCGCATGATCGCCGAGTCCCGGGAGCGGGAGTTCGCGCTCTGCATGCTGGATCCCCGCCAGCCCGATGCGCTGCGCAACATGTATCCCATCGCCACCCGGGTGCGGATCATCGACTTCGATCTGCTGCCTGACGGCCTGCTCGGCATCACAGTGCTCGGGGTGGAGCGGGTCAGGATCACCGATCTGTGGCAGGAAGAGGACGGCCTGCGGGTCGGCGAGGTGGAGCCGCTGCCCCCCTGGCAGAGCGGCCGGCTCAAGGCCGACCAGCACTCCCTGGCCAAGGCGTTGCAGGACGTGTTCAACGACTACCCCGAATACGCGGCCCTCTATCCCGAGCCGGACTGGGAGGACGCGAGCTGGGTGGCCCAGCGCTGGCTGGAGGTGCTGCCCATCCCGGTGGAGCAGAAGCAGTGGCTGGTCGCGGCCAAGGACAACCAGCCCGCCCTCTCCCTGCTGAGCGGCCTGCTGGTCGCCAGCCACTGACAGTCCGGGGTGATCCTTTTTCCTTCCCGCACGTACTGGTGAAGACCACGACACGCGAGGGATGGCGCAATGGCATATACTGGCCAACCACAATCGGCTCCACGCAGGACATCGCCCCCCATGGACAACCCAGATGGCGATCTGACATCTCTACTCATCCGGGTGGCCGAGCAGGCCGACAAGGCTGCCTTCGCCACCCTGTTTCACCACTTCGCCCCGCGCATCCGCAGCTACGGGCTGCGCCACCTCGGCAGCGAGGCCAACGCCATGGAGCTGGTCCAGGAGACCATGCTGCTGGTGTGGCAGAAGGCGCGCCTCTACCACCCCGACAAGGGGGCTCCGACCACCTGGATCTATACGGTGATGCGCAACCAGAGCTTCGACATGCTGCGTCGCCGCCGAGCCAGCAAGGAGGAGCTGTGCGCCGAGGAGATCTGGCCCCTGCTGGAGTTCAGGGCGGAGGAGGAGCACCTGAGCGGGGGCGAGGACGCCGTGCTGACACGCCAGATGGCCCACTATGTGGCCACCCTGCCGGAGCCGCAGCAGCAGGTGGTGCGCGGCATCTATCTGCAGGAGCTCTCCCAGCAGGAGCTGGCAGACCGGCTCGGCGTGCCGCTCGGTACCATCAAGTCCCGCCTCCGGCTGGCATTACAGAAACTGAAGGAACAAGTGGAGCAAGGCCATGATTAAGACCCATCCGACTGCACTCATGCTGCGCGCCTTCGCCGCCGACGAGCTGCCCCTGCCGCTGGCCGTCGGCGTCTCCGCCCATTGCGAGCTCTGCCCGGACTGCGCCGCCCGGGTCAAGGATTGCGAAGAGGAGCTGGCCCGCGAGCACCTGGCGCCCGCCGAGCCGGACGAGGCGCTGCCGGCCGGGTTCGATGCCATGCTGGCCGGCATACTGCATCAGCCGGTGACGACGTCGGCCGAGCGGGATCCCCCGGCGGGCCCCCGGCCCGAGCTGCGGGTGGCGGGCCACAGCTACCGCCTGCCACGGGTGCTGGCCAGGTACCATGACCCCAGGTGGCGCCACATCGGCGCCATTCGCCAGCACAGCCTGCCGCTCGACGAGATGGGGGCCCGCGCCAGCCTGCTCCACATCGAGGCGGGCGGCCGCATCCCCGAGCATACCCACAGGGGCTATGAGCTGACCCTGCTGCTGGCGGGCACCATAGAAGATGGCGACACCCGCTATCAGGCCGGGGATTTCATCTGGCGCGACGCCAGCCACGCCCACAGTCCGCATACCCCGGACGGCTGCCTCTGCTACACGGTGCAGGATGCGCCCGTGCAGTTCACCAAGGGGCTGTCGCGGCTGCTCAACGGCATCAGCCATCGCCTCTACTGAGCCTTCAATGGTAATAAAAAAGGGACCCACAGGGTCCCTTTCTCGTTCCATGGCATGGTGATCAGGCCACAAACACCAGGTAGACGGCGAAGGCCACCACGAAGCGGTAGATGGCGAACGGGATGAAATCGAGGCGACGGATCAGCGCCAGGAAGGTCTTGATGGCGATCATGGCCACCACGAAGGCGGTGACGAAACCCACCGCAAACATGGGGAAGTCGGCCATGGAGAGGAAGTCACGGCTCTTGTAGAGATCCAGGCCGCTGGCCGCGATCATCATGGGCACCGCCATGATGAAGGAGAACTCGGCCGCCGCGTGGCGGCTGATCCCCATCAGCATGCCGCCGCTGATGGTGGCGCCGGAGCGGGAGAAGCCGGGCCAGAGCGCCAGGCACTGGAACAGGCCGATGCCGAAGGCCTGCTTGTAGCTGATGTCGTCAAGCGTCTCGGCGCGAACCGCCGGACGGAACTTCTCGGCGATGATGAGCAGGATGCCGCCGGCCACCAGGGCATACATCACGGTCTGGGGGCCGAACAGATGGGCCTTGATCCAGCTGTGGATGACCAGCCCGATGACCACGGCGGGCAGCATGCCGAGGATGATGTGCACCAGCGACAGGGTGGCCTGGCCCTTCGGCGGCTTCTGGCTGAAGTGGATTCCGATGAGACCGAACAGGCGGCGCCAGAACATGACGACCACCGCCAGGATGGAGCCCAGCTGGATCACCACCTCGAAGGTGGCGGCCTTGGGCCCCTCAAAACCGAGCAGGTGGCCGACGATGATCATGTGGCCGGTGGAGGAAACGGGCAGAAACTCGGTCAGGCCTTCCACTATGCCCAGCACGAAGGCGACAAACAGGGCGTAGGATTCGGTCATGGTGCAGATCTCTTGGTTGATGGGTCTGGATAAAATCAGCCCCGAACAGGGTCGGGGCGGCCAATGATGGCGGAAAATCGCGCGGGCAACCAGAGATTATTGGAAGGGACCGTCGACCCCGACCTGTGCCGTGCGGCCGGGGTCGTCTGTCTGCGGGCTGCGCGGGGCAGGGGTCGGCCGCCCTCTGGTCCAGTCATCTTCTGGCATGGTCAGCGGCATAGGCCCGTCACGCCAGCACGGACAGGATCTGCTGCTGCAGCGTCTCCTCCAGGGGCGGCAGGGCCAGGGCGTCGACGGCGCTCGTTATCTGTTGCGGGTTGCTGGCGCCGATGAGGGCGCAGCTCACCACGGGGTCGCGCAGCACCCACTGCAGCGCGAGCTGTGACAGGGATTGTCCCCGCCGCTGTGCCAGATCGTGCAGGGCGCGGATACGGGCGAGCCTGTCCGGGGTGATCTGTTCGGGCTTGAGGAAGGGGCTGGCGCTGGCGGCGCGGGAATCCGCCGGAATGCCGGCCAGATAGCGATCGCTCAGCAGCCCGCCCGCCAGGGGCGAGAAGGCAACCACCCCCATCCCCTGCTCCCGGCAGACCGGCAGGGTGTCGGCTTCGATATCGCGCTGGAACAGGGAGTACTTGAGCTGGTTGACCAGGCAGGGGGTGCCGAGTTCCGCCAGCCGGGTCGCCGCCTGGGCGGCAAGCGGGGCCGGGTAGTTGGAGAGGCCGACGTAGAGCGCCTTGCCCTGGCGCACCATGAGCGCCAGAGCCTGGCAGGTCTCCTCCAGCGGGGTGCGGGGATCCGGCCTGTGGTGATAGAAGATGTCCACGTAGTCGAGGCCGAGCCGGCGCAGGCTCTGGTGCAGGCTGGCAAACAGGTACTTGGCGCTGCCGCCGTCGCCGTAGGGGCCGTCCCACATCACGTAGCCCGCCTTGCTGGCGATGATCAGCTCGTCCCGGTAGGGAGCCAGGCTGCCCTTGAGCAGCTTGCCGAAGGTGGTCTCGGCGGCGCCCGGGGGCGGGCCGTAGTTGTTGGCGAGATCGAAGTGGGTGATGCCGAGATCGAACGCCCGGTGCACCATGGCCTTCACCCTGGCGGGATCGCTCCCTTCGCCGAAGTTGTGCCAGAGGCCGAGACCGATGCCGGGCAGGCGGAGGCCGTGGCGACCGGCGGGTCGGTAGGCCTGGCGCTGGTAACGATCCGGCGCGGCGAGGTAGGGATCATCCATGGGTACTCCTGAATCAGCTTTCATGTGCGGGACCTTAGGCCTCAAGCCGTTGCTGGCGCGGGCATCGACACGCCGGGGGATGTCTGAATGCATCGTCATACAACGCCAGAAGCCATCGCGGTTGTCAACGGCAATGACGGGGGCAACCACGGCTTGGCCACACATTGTAAACTCAATATAAAACAACGGGTTGGCATAGTTTCTATGCCAACCCGTCGCGCCTCAATTCCTGCCGGTTCTCAGCCCCCGTCCCTGTGGAGCAGGGGATCGGCAGCGAATCCTGGCCGGGTGGTTACCACCATACGTTGGCTTGCAGGCCCACGGTCCAGGTGTCATCGGCGGTGCCGTTGTCGAAGGCGTGGGAGCCATCCCAGTCGGCGTTGTCGCTGTCGAGGTAGCTGGCGAACACGCGCAGCTCCGGTTCGCCACGGCCGAAGGAGAAGGCCTGGGCGATGGTGGTCTTGGAGCCACTGCGGGAGTCGACGTCACCGTTCCCGGTCTTCTCGTCCTCGAAGTAACCGGCTTCCACATAGGTGCGGGTGATGTCGGTCCAGTGGTAGGTCACCTTGGCGCTCACGGCGAAGGCGCTTGCGTCACCCTCGACGCCATCCCACTGCTTGATGTCGTTCGCTTCGGCGTAGTTGATGGCGTGGCTCAGATCCCAGTCCGCGGCCAGCGGGATGATGCCGTAGTTGCGGATGGCGAAGCCGTTGCCGCTCTCGACACGGCCGCTCAGGGTATCGGCAGAACCGAAGGTGACCCCTTGCAGGGCGGAGCCGTCGGCGTAGTACTGGAGGGTGGTCTTGTTCCAACCAGTTCCCAGGAGCGACTGATTCAGTTCCAGCATCACCGCATGGCCGTCGGCGTAGTCATGGTTGCCCAGATCGGCATCGATCTGCTCCGCGGTGGCATCGGCCTTCAGGAACTTGTAACCCATGGCCAGGGTGGCGCCATTCCACAGCGGCAGGTCGGTGTAGAGCAAGTCCAGCTGGTTGGAGTCGATCATGTCCTCTATCGGATCGCCGACGCTGTTGTTGTAGGTGCCGGCGATGTCGCGGTGCAGGGCGGCGACGGAGAGCTTGCCCTGGCCCAGCTGCATGTCTTCGATACCGCCACCTATGTTGGTCTGGTTCCAGTAGAAGAAATCATTCGAGTCGATGACGAAGCCTTTCTTGTACTGACGGATACCCGCCCAGGAAGTCTCACCCAACCCCATGAAGTTGCGCAGCTGCATGTTCATGTTTTCCCAACCGAAGTTGGAATCGCCCATGTTGCTGTTGGTGTCGCCGTCGTACATGTTGAACATGGTCTGGATATAGACGGACTTGGTTTCGTCGCTCTTCAGCTCCTTGCCGAAACCCACCTCGGCATAGGTATCGAATTCGTTGCCCAGACGGCCGACCTTGTTCTTCTGGAAGCTGCCCCCCACGGCATCTTGCATGGAGCCGCTGTCGCCCGTTCCCATGCCGGAGCGGAAATAGCCGTAATAATCGAAGCCGGCCGCCTCGGCAGAAACGGCAGCTTGCGCGGAAAGCGCAGACACGACGGCGACGGCAACTGGAAGCCACTTGGTTTTCATGATCTCTTCCTTATAACAATGATGAATTGGGTAACGCCGAAAACAATCAGCATTCCACTGAGTCAATTCCCTGACCGATTTGAAACTCGACACTTCTCTGTGCTGAGCCTTGCAAACATAAATAATGGGAATAGCGGCGTGACGGCATGGGAGCCTGCCACAGGTGGCCGTTATTTTAGGAAACCGTGTTATCCATTCTTTAATAAAAAAATGGAGCATTGTCAGGACATCATTGCCGGCGGCATGTCTTCGCAACTAGCTTTCATTGATCGCAATGGTTAACAACGAGGACGCGATAATGGCAAATCCGTTGACCGTTTTTCGAAATAGCATTGGGGCGACGCGCACATCTGCCTGCCCCTCGCCTGGCGAGCAGCCTGTCACAGGCAAGCATCACAGGTGTCTCGACCCTTAGCGTGGCGTTCAGGCGCTGAGCTGACGTCGCTGTTCTGGGGCGCGTTCAACCCTTGTCTGTCATGAGGCGAGCAGCCCTCATGGCACATCCAAAATAGATGGAACCTGTTCACGCATATTTTGACCTTGCCAGACAAGCGCATCAAAAAGGCATGCTTGTGGAGTCAGCCTGACTATAGCAAACAGACCATGCAAGAACATCAGCAGCAATTTATTTTGCCATGCGCTTCACACAATTCTTTCTCTATTTAATTCAAGTGGACTCATTCCAGTTCATATTAATTTGATGATGTGTTTTGCCAGTATTTAGGCTGAACTGGAACTTAACTAATAAAATAATAAAGACTGTTCAGCTTGCTTGATTAAAGCTGAATGAAACAAATTAATGTTCAATCCATGTCGCCACCATATTGACAATTATTGAGGTATGGTGAGGCCGATATATGACCCGGTACATCGCACCGAGTGAGGTGGTGAACTTTATGGGTCAAATGACACTCTCCTGCATCAGGTTGCTGCCGACAACCACAAAAAGCCTCTCAGGAGGCGATGGCGCTGTCGCGGGCAGCATCCTGGCCTCTCTCACGGGCGGCGAGTGCAGGGCGCTCTCCTCCCACCATGTCGTTGAAGCCCCCATCGGGGTCTCCATCAGTGCGGGGCTGTCCGTGGGCGTCCGGCCCCCAGGGGGGAGCCAAACAGAGGCAGGCCCTGCTCGTCCCAGTGGAAGGGCTGCATGTGTATCTCGCGGTTCCGGCCTGCCCCCTTGAACTTGGCGGCGTGATAGATCAGCCAGGGCTGTCCCGCGCCATCGGCAAAGAAGCCGTTATGGCCGGGACCGTAGACCTCCTTGCCTTCGTCTTTGCTAAACACAGGCTCGGGTTGCTTGCGCCAGTGTGCCGGGTTCATCGGATCCTCCCCCTCCAGCGTCAGCAGGCCGAGGCAATAATCGTCCGTCCAGCTGCCGCTGGCGGAGTAGGCGAGGAAGAGGCGCCCTTCCGGGCCCAGCAGGACTTGCGGGGCCTCATTGACCTGGGGTGTGCCGATGCGCTCCCACGCCAGCTCGGGGCGGGAAATCTCGACCCGCGCTCCTGCCAGTCGCCAGGGGAAGCTCATCCTGGCGATGTAGATGCGCTGCTGCTCGTTGACGTCCCCCTCCCAGCCCGACCAGATGAAATAGCGCTGGCCCTCGTATTCCAGCACTGTGCCATCGATGGCCCACTTGTCGCTGGCATCGGCGATCTTGCCGGCGCGGTATCTTGCGGGAAGGCGTAGCTGCCGAACGGGTCGTCCTCCTCGGATTGCAGCACGTACATGCGCTGCCGGGCCATATCCCCTGCCGAGGCGGCGAAATAGATGTACCAGCGGCCATCCAACCGGTGCAGCTCGGGCGCCCAGATGTGGGAGCCGTTGACGGCGCCCTGAGGCGGCATCCAGACCACCTTGCGCTCGGCATGCTCAAGGTCGGCGATATCTCTGGTTCGCCATAGGGTGATGTCGTTGCCGGTTGTCTGGGTGTAGTAGTAAAAGCCGTCGTCATGGCGCACGACCCAGGGGTCTGCGCCATCACTCAGGATGGGATTGGTAAACGTCGAACCGGCCTGTGCTGGCATGATGGCTCCCACCAGGATGAAGAGAGTGAACAGGATGCGAAACATGACTGATGCTCCATGAAGGGGCGAGGCTTGCCCGCCCCTCGGCTCAACGCCGCAGGCTCTGTCCCTGCTCGCCGAAGAGGTGGACGTATTCGAGGGCGATGGTGAGGGAGACGGCCTCGTCGCACGCGGGTACCCGCCGATCCGTGTTGACCTTGGCCAGCAGCAGTCGCTCCAGACCCTCGCACTTGATGTGCAGGATGGCGGAATCGCCGAGGTTCTCTACCAGAGAGACCCGGCCCTGGAGATGGGCGCCCGACGCCCCCTCTGCACCGACCAGCAGATGTTCGGGGCGGATCCCCAGCTTGATGCTGTGCTGGCCGGTGCAGTCGAACGAGGACTCAGGCACGGCCAGCGCGATCCCTCTGCCCGCTGTCAGCTGCCAGTGTTTCCCCTCTGCTCCCGCCAGTTTGCAGGTCAGCAGGTTCATTTTTGGCATGCCGAGGAAGGTGGCCACGAATTCGGTGGCGGGGCGCTGGTAGAGCTCCAGCGGTGAACCCACCTGCTCGATGTGTCCCTTGTTGAAGACCACGATCCTGTCCCCCAGGGTCATCGCCTCCACCTGATCGTGCGTCACGTAAATCATGGTGGTGCCGAGCTTCTGGTGCAGGCGCGCCAGCTCGGTGCGCATCTGTCCGCGCAGGGCCGCATCCAGGTTGGAGAGCGGCTCGTCGAACAGGAAGACGTCGGGTTCGCGCACTATGGCACGACCGATGGCAACCCGCTGACGCTGGCCCCCCGAGAGCTCGGCGGGCTTGCGATCCAGCAGGTGGGCCAGTTGCAGGGTCTCCGCCACCCGGTTCACCTTGGTGGCGATCTCCGCCTTTGGCGTGCCGTTGAACAGCAGGGAGAAGCCCATGTTCTCGGCCACCGTCAGGTGGGGGTAGAGCGCATAGGACTGGAACACCATGGCGACCCCCCGCCTGGCGGCATCCAGATCGTTGGCGCGCTTGTTGCCGATGTGCAGATCCCCTTCGGAGATCGCCTCCAGCCCGGCGATCATGCGCAGCAGGGTGGATTTGCCGCAGCCGGAGGGGCCGACGAAGACGACGAATTCCCCCTGCTTTATTTCCAGATCCACGCCGTGGATGACGGCATTGCCGTTGGGATAGGTCTTCTTGATGTTGTTAAGCAATACGCAGGACATATGAATGTTCTCTCACGAGGGCCCGTGCTGGCCGTAAAACAAGGGGCTCGCCTCGGCGGGCCCGTGAATGGTCAACCCTTGAGACCGGTGGCAGCGAGGAAGCCCGATGCGACTCGTTTCTGGAATATGACGTAGAGGATGGCGACCGGCAGGCCACCTATCAGGGCGGAGGCCATGTTCTGGGCATAGCGCACCCCGTAGGTGTCGTTGAGCTGGGTCAGGCCGATGGGGATGGTCATGTTCTCGGTGGAGCTCACCACCAGGAACGGCCAGAGGAAGTTGTTCCAGGCCCCCATGAAGGTGATGATCGCCATGGCATAGATGATGTTTCGAGACAGGGGCAGATAAACGCGCAGCAGCACCTGCCACTCCCGTGCGCCATCCAGGATGGCCGCCTCGCGAAAGTCCTTGGGGATCTGATCGAAGAAGCGCTTGAGCACGAACAGCACCATGGGCGACACCACCTGGGGCAGGATCACGCCACCGAGGGAGTCGGCCAGTCCGAGGTGATAAATCTGGCGGAAGAGCGGGATCACCAGGGCCTCGAACGGGAAGATGATGCCGAACATGCAGCACCAGAACAGCAGGTTTGCCCCCCGAAAGCGGAGCTGGGAGAAGCTGTAGGCGGCCAGCACTGTGACGGACAGCGTCAGCACTGTGACCGCCAGCGAGGTGAACACGCTGTTCATGAAGAAGATGGGCAGATCCCCCAGGGTCAGCACCTTGATGAAGGCATCGAGGGTGACGGGGTCGGGCAACCACTGCAGCCCGGCGACGGTCTGCTCCTCCGGACGCAGCGCAGTGCTGATGGCCCACAGCAGCGGGGCGCCCCACAACAGGCAGAGCAACAGGGTCAATGAGATGGCCAGCAAGGCGGTAAATGTCAGTTTGCTCTTCATCTTAGCCTCGACGATTGATGAATCTATTAGCCAGGGATTGCAGCACCAGAATGAGCAAGACGATCAGCACGAAGACCACGGCGATGGCCGAGGCATAGCCGGCGTTCTGGTTGACGAACCCGGTCTCGTACATGTAGTGCAGAACGACCTTGGTGCTGTCGAAGGGGCCGCCGCCAGTCAGCAGGTAGGTCTGGCCGAAGATCTTCAGGGAGGCCACCAGTTGCAGGCCGAAGACCATGACGGTCACGGGGCGCAGCTGGCGCCAGGTGATGTAACGGAAGATCCCCCACTCCGAGGCGCCGTCGAGCCGGGCCGCCTCGTAGAGGTCCTGCGGGATGTTCTTGAGCGCCGCGAGGAACAACAGCACGTTGAAGCCGACGGTCCACCAGATGGTCGCCATCGCGACCATGGGCATGGCGAAGTCCGGGTCGTTGAACCAGGCGATCTCGGTGCCCGCGATCAGGTTGACCACCCCAAAGGTGGGGTGCAGCATCCATCCGCCTATCATCGCCATGACGGCGATAGGCAAGATATTGGGGATGAAGAAGATGGCCTGCACCAGGCCGGCGAAGCGGGTGAGCCGGTTGATCAGCATCGCCATCACCAGCCCGAGCGCGGTCAGGGGGATCACGGTGAGCAGGGCGAAGTAGGCGGTTTGCAGCAGCGAATCCCAGAAGCTCGGGTCTTGCAGCAGTTCCACATAGTTGGCAAGGCCAACATAGCCGTGGGTCTCGGTCAGCCCGCTGTCGGTAAAGCTCAACTGCAACGTTTGCAGGGCCGGAATGACAAAGAAGAGCAAAAAGGCGAGCAGGAAGGGGGCCAGCATGAGCCAGGGCGTCATGAGGGCCCCCAAGCTGCCGGCGGGGGTTCTGGTAGTGTCTTTATGATCCATGTCTGCGATCGAGCCTGGAATGAAGGAAACGGAGGGGCAGGGGGTGACCCTCTGCCCCGGGGTCATTAACGGGCCGGGCGGCTCATGAACTTGCCCGCGTCGCGCTCGAACATCTGCAGTGCCTTTTCGGTGGGCAGCTGACCGGTCAGGGCGGCAGGGAAGTACTTGGAGGCGGTGGCCTGCAGGGGGCCTGCGGCTCCGCTGTACCAGCCGTCCGGGTCATAGACGATGTGGCTGGCGGTGTCGCTGACATAGTCGGCGAGCAGCGGCATCTCCTTGAACTCCTTGGTCTCCACTACCGGTTCATAGGCCGGGATATGGCCACCCTCGGCCCAGGTGATGGCGTGCTGGTTGATGTAGGTGGCGAACCGGGCGACCCCTTTCATCTTCTCGGCCGAGATGGGCTTGCCCTTGTTGTTCGGAATGGCGAGCGCGTGGGAGTCGGCCCAGGCCGCCTGCACACCGTTGAAGAAGGAGGGCAGCGAGGCAACCCCCACCTCGAAGCCAAGCCTGCCGCCCTTCATGCCGTCGTTGACGGAGGGCACTTCCCAGACGCCGTTGAGCATGAAGGCGGATTTGCCCGTCATGAATTCGGTGGTGGAAGAGGCGTAATCCAGCCCCTTGGTGGCGTAGCCGTCGGCATACCACCTGGCCATGGCCTCCATGGCCTTCTGGCCCGCCTCACCATAGACGAACTTGTTGTTCTCTATGGTCTTGCCCCCCTGCTGGGTGATCATGGATAGCCAGAGGCGGTACGGCATATAGGACATGGGAGAGGTCTCCATGCTCAGCCCCATGGCGCCCTGACCTTTGACGCTCTTGAGCGCCGCGTCGAACTGTGCCAGCGAGGTGATGGGCTTGAGCTTGCCCTGCTCGTCCAGCAGGCCGGCCTTGGCCGCGATGGACTTGTTGTAGTAGAGCACCAGGGCATGGGTATCGATGGGCAGCGCATAGGTCTTGCCATCGACGTTCGATTGCTTCCAGAGCAGCGGGAACAGCTTGCCGCTGTCATAGCCGGCGGCCTGCATCGCCTGTGCCGTGATGGGCTCCAGGCCCTGGGTCTGGGTGAAACCGGAGATCTTGGAGAGGTGGATGGTGGCCATGTCCGGGCCGCTACCCATGGCGGAGGCGGTCTTGAGCTTGGTGTAGAAGGGTTCGCCCCAGTTCAGGGTGGTGGTCTCTATTCTGTAGTCGCCCTGGCTGGCGTTGAAACCGTCGACCAGCTGTTTCATGCGGGCGCCGTCGCCGCCGTTGAGCAGGGTCCAGTATTGCAGTGTGGTCTGCGCCAGGGTGACGGGAGAGAGCGTCGCGCCCGCGACCAGCAATGCCAGCAGCTTTATCTTTTTCATCATTTGACCTCTATGCGTAGGGTGAGGCGATGCCTGGTGGATCGCCCCGGAAGGTTTTTTTATTCGTCGGTCAGGGACCGGATCAGGGCAACTTCGCGTCCGTCATAAGGGGAGCCATCCGCCTCGAGCAGGTCGTGGAACCAGGTGTCCGCATACTCTGGGAGTTCGCGCTGGATATTGGGCCAGGGCAGATGGGTCTGGGTTTTCCCCTTGACCAGCCCCCACTGGTAGCAGGCGATTTTCCGTTCCTTGAAGAGGGGCAGTTGTTCATGCATGAAGGACTGGGCATGGCGAGCGAGCCATTCGGTGCAGAGCAGGGGGCGATCATAGGCCGCGACTATTGCCAGGCTCTTTTCCAGCAGCGCCAGGGGCTGATAGGCATGGAAACTGATCACGTCTGACAGTTCCATGGCCCGGATGTCGGTGGGATGGGCAAAGATGGGCTCATCCGGGCTGAAGTGGTTGGCGGCATGCCAGGCACAGACGGTGAGCGGCTGGCTGGGATCCGCTTCGCGTGCCCAGGTGAAGGCCAGCTCCATCAGATGGTGGCTGTAGGGCTCCATGGCCGGATCGAACTCTTCAGACAGACCGGGGCCGCGGAAGATGCCGCGATTGGTCGGCTCGTTGTAGAGGTCCCACACCAGGATGCGATCGTCCTTGGCAAAGGTGCCGACGATGTCCTTGATATAACGCCCAATCTCATGCCACTGCGTAATATCCATGACGACGTTGCGCCCTGGGCTTGCCGCCGCCTGGCTGTTGTGCAGCTGCTCGACAGGCCCTTTCTGCGGGCCAAGGTAGGGATGATCGCCGGAGAAACCGCAATCATCCATGGGGGTCAGCATGACGCCGATCCCTTCTGCGGCCGCAGCCGCGAGGAAACTGTCGATGCGGGCGATCAGGCGATCCCTGTCTGCCTGCCAGACGATGAAGGGTAGGTTGGTGCGCAGGGTGTTGTAGCCCACCTCTCTGGCCCAGGCCAGCTCCTGCCTGATGGTCGGGAGATCGAAGGTGTCCCGCTGCCACATCTCCGTCCAGTTGACGGCGGTTCTGGGCAAGTAATTGAACCCTCTCAACCAGGGTTGCCTGCTCCACCATTGCCAGGCCCGGTCTGTGGACCACTGTTGTACCGCCATCGAGACTCCCCATTGCTAATCTTTTTTTTGATTAGCTAATTTTTATTAGCTAATCATGTTGATGGCAAAGGATGAAGGGTGAAATTTGGTGGCTGGTCACAAAATGAGCCTGAGCAGGGCTCATTCCAATCTCTGGTTTCGCCGTCGCGGTTCACCGCACGGCACCTGTCGAGTGAACGGTGCAAGCCGCACGACGCCATGGTGAGGGCGATAACTTGGCTGGCTCCCCCCTGTTCCCTGGGTTATGATTGGCGAGAAAAAATAACTAATAATATTACCTGGGCGACAGGGACAGCCCGTAATCAATGGCCATATCGATGAACAAGAAACGCATAACCATGAGTGCCATCGCCGCCGCGGCGGGCGTCTCCCAATCCACCGTCTCCTTGGTGCTCAATGGCTCTACCGCGGTGAAGCTCTCCGAAGAGACGAGGCGTCGGGTGATCGAGAAGGCGTCCGAGTTGGGCTACCAGCACAAGCGGGTGGAGCATCAGCCCAAGGGTCCGGCTCCTCGCAAGATTGCCTTTGTGTTCAACGGGCTCACCCTCTATGACCCCTTCCTGGATGCGATCAATGCCTGCAATGAACGCGCCTGGGAGGCCGATCGCATGCTGGTGACCTTCGATTATCGCAACAGCCGGGATCTCACCGAGCTGATCGAGCAGGAGATCAATCAGGGAGACTATATGGGGATGATCTTTGCTTCCTCGATGACGCGGCAGCTCCCCGAGATGGAGCTTTCTCCCCAGGTTCCCACCGTCCTGCTCAACTGCTATCTGGAGGCATCAGGCTCACCCGATCGCCCCTCCATCCTGCCTGCCGACAAGCTCGGGGGATACAAGATGACGGCACACCTGTTGGCGCAGGGCTGCCGGCGGATCGCGCTGATTCAGGGAGAACCCTGGATGGAGGCCAACAACCTGCGGCTGGAGGGGTATCGCCAGGCGCTGATCAATCATGACGTGATCCCGGACCCACAACTGGTGCGCGTCGCTAACTGGTCCTTGCACGAGGCCTATGAGCAGACGCGGCAGTTGCTGGCGCTCCCCCAGGCACCCGACGGTATCTTCTGCTGCAGCGACTACATGGCGCAGGGCTGTTATCAGGCCATTGCGGAGGCAGGGTTACGCATTCCGGAAGATATCCTGGTGGCTGGTCACGATAATCAGATGCTGGCCAACGAGATGGTCCCCCCGCTGAGCTCCATCGAGCTGCCCTACGACGAAATGGGCAAGCTGGCGGTGGAGACCCTGATGCAGCTGGCGCAGGGGGAGAGACCGATTGCCCCTGTGATGAAGCTGGAGGGGGAGCTCTTTATCCGGACATCCAGCCAGCGGTTGGTGCATGAGTCGTGAGAGGGGGCGTGGCGTTTGTCTGGGATTGGCACCACGGCATGGGATTGAGATAAAGACTTTTCTCTCTCCCCTCTAAAGCACGCCGTCGCCCTCCTGAGTCAGCGTCATCGCCTATCTGGCATCCGCCCGCTGCAACCGCATGCTCGGCGTCTCGCCGGAGACTCGCTGGAAGAGCTGGCTGCCGGGAGTGCCCGGAACAGCCAGTCGTCAAGGCGCCCTGTCCGCAGGCGGGAAGCGGCTGGTCGGCTTGAGCTTCACATTCCGGATGGTGGGCGCGACCAGATGAGCCCGTTCTTTTCCATCGGAACCTCAGGTACGCGACTCGTTGCGCAGCTTGAGCAGCAGCACAGTGCTGGCCAGCGCCAGCGTGATGCTGTTTGCGATGGTGACCGGCCTATCGCCAATCTTCAGACCGTACACCAGCCACAGCAGCACGCCACAGCCGAAGGCGAGATACATGCCGAGGGAGATGGCCTTGGTCTCCCGGGTTTTCAGGATGTGGACAACTTGCAGGGCAAAGGAGCCGGTGGTGAGAAAGGCGGCGCACAGGCCGAGATAGGCGTCATCCAGCCAGAGCACCAGACCCCCCAGGGAGAGTGACAGGGCGATGGCTCCGGGCCAGAACAGGGGCGGCATAATCAGGTTCCTCGATAGCGATGGGGGCGGCGATGGCCGGAGGGCGGGCCAGATGATGATCCGGCCCGCCGCATCTTTGTATTGTCCGGTTAAATAGCGTTGGTGGAGCGCCACTTCAGCAGGGCATGACGGACCTTCGCATGCTTGTCTTCGGTGAAGTTGTAACGGGTCATGATGATGACGCGCATGACGCTGCCCACGATCGGCACCAGCGAGATGCAGATGAAGAGCCCGTCCATGGTGGCCTGCGTCTGCGCCATGTTCGGCTGATAGCCGAGCCAGATCAGCAGGGTGCCGGAGATGCCGCCCGCGATGGCCCAGGCCAGTTTGCCGGTAAAGGTCTGCCCGGAGAAGGCGATGGCGGCGCAGCGGCGGCCGGACTTGAGCTCGGCATATTCGATGGTCTCGCTCAGCATGGCGGAGATCAGCGGGTTGGTGATGACGTTGGCGGCGTGGATCAGGGCGAGGAAGCCGAACACCAGCATCAGGTTGTCGTAACCCGTCGTGTAGAAGCCGACGCGCAGGGCGATCTCCAGCATGGTGAGCATCAGGAAGAGATCGCGCTTCCTGAAGCGCTTGGTCAACACCGGCACCAGCATGCAGGCCATGGAGGTGGCCACGCCTATGGTCCCCATCACAGAGAGCAGCCCGGCATCACCCATGTTGTAGGTGAAGAAGAATATGTAGAGCCCGGTCGCCAGGTTGAAGAAGACGTTGCAGAAGAAGGAGCCCAGCACATAGGCCAGCGGCTTGTTGGAGCGCAGGACGCGGAAGGAGTCCCGGATGGTGATCTTGTCATCCGGATTGGGCCTGACGCGCTCCTTCATCTGGCTGGCGCCGATCACCATCAGCGGCAGGGCGATCAGCATCAGGCAGATGGCGCCTTCCATGTAGCCCTTGGTGCTGCTGGTGGCGGCGAACAGCTCGGTGAGCTTGGGGAAGATGATGGAGGCCCCGCCGATGCCGATGTTGACCCCCAGCATGGCCACGGTCACGGCCTTGGCGCGTTCTTGCGGCTCCTGACTCATGACAGACGACATGGTCCAGAACGGCACATCGGAGAGGGTGTAGATCATGCCCCAGGCGATATAGGTCACCGCCGCATAGGCCACCTTGGTCGCCATCGGCAGATCCAGCCCGATGAAGCTGAGGGAGGTGACGCCCGCGATCAGGAAGGGCACGAACAGCATGTAGGGGGTAAATTTGCCCCGCTTGAAATTCAGCGTGTCCATGTAGCCGGCGATCAGGGGATCGTTGATGGCATCCCAAATACGGGCGACGAGGAAAATGGCCCCGGCCGCAGCGGGCGATATTCCAAGGATATCGGTGTAAAAATAGAGAATGAAGGAGCCCACCAGGCCGAAGCTCAGGCATTGCCCGACGGCGTAGCTGAAATATCCCGCCAGCTCTCTATTTTGTATCTTCTGGTCTGTCATCTGCCAACCTCTACGACATGAATGGGTTGCGAAGGGCGCCACCTCTGTGGCGTCCTGTTGGTGTTATGCGCGGGTCAATGTGCGGATAAGCGCCGTCTCGCTGGCGGAGTAGGGGGTGCCGTCCTCTTCCAGCAGGTCATGGAACCAGACCCGGCGAAAATCGGGGTCGATATTGCGGACGAAGGGCCAGGGCAGGTGGGTCTGGGTCTTGCCTTTCACCAGGCCCCATTGATAGGCGCCAATCTTCAGCTCCTTGAACAGGGGCAACTGCTGCTCCACCACGCTGCCGACATGGCGTGCCAGCCACTCGGTGCAGAAGATCGGGCGGCGATAGCTGCCAACCACCTCCAGTGAGATCCTCAACCCCTCCATGCGCTGATAGGAGTGGAAGCTGATGACGTCAGACAGCTCCATGGCGCGCCGGTCGGTGGGGTGGGTGAAGGTGTTTTCCGGGGTAAATTCCGAGTCACCCTGACCGATGCTGTAGGGGGCGTGCCAGGCGCCGACGGTGAGCGGCTGGGTGGGGTTCTCCTCCCGCGCCCAGACGAACGCCAGCTCCATCAGATAGTGGGCGTAGGTCTCCAGCGCCTCGTCGAAGCGTACCTCCACATCGCCCTCCGCGAAGATGCCGCGGTTGGTCGGCTCATTGTAGAGATCCCAGATGAAGATCCGTTCGTCATTGGCGAAGGTACGCACCAGATCGCGGATGTAACGCTCCAGATCGCGCCACTGGGTCGGATCGATGACGACGTTGCGGCCTGGGCTCGCCGCTGCCTGGCTGTTGTGCACGTCGTCCCGCGGCGGTTTCTGGCTGCCCAGATAGGGGTGATCGCCGGAGAAGCCGCAGTCATCCATCAGGGTCATCATCACGCGGATGCCGTGCTTGGCGCACAGGCCGAGGAACTGCTCGATGCGGGCGATCAGGCCGTCGCGGTCGTGCTGCCAGACGATAAACGGCAGGTTGGTGCGCAGGGTGTTGTAGCCCAGCTCGCTGGCCCAGCCCAGCTCCTGATCGATGGTGGCGGGATCGAAGGTCTCGGCCTGCCACATCTCGGTCCAGTTGACCGCGGTGCGGGGCAGATAGTTGAAGCCCAGCAGCCAGGGCTGCTCGTCATACCAGGCGTTGGCCTGCTCGATCGTCCATTGTTGTACCGCCATCGGAACCTCTCGCTAAAGTTTATTTTGATTAGCTAATTTTATTAGCTGATTTTCGCGATGGCAAAGGAGGAAGGGCAGAAGTTGGTGCTCAGTCACAAAATGAGCTCCCTGGTTGCACTATCGCTTAGAGACGCGCGGTTCGCATCGAGCCCGCGGTGATAAGCCACAGAAGTCGAGCACGAGGGGGATCACGCGGCGGGAGCCCCTGATCTTGCGGGTCATGACTGGTGAGAGAGAACCAACTAATAATATTAGTTGGCGGCAGGCTGCCAACGCCTATGGGAGATGGCAGCCTGCTGAGGGGGCTATTTGTCTGTCGGGATCAAGCGATATCGGGTCTGATGCCGATAGGTCTGACCGGGCAGCAGCCAGGGATCGCCGAGCTCGGGGCGGTTCGGGCTGTCCGGCAGTTGCTGCGCCTCCAGGCAGAGCCCCTGATAGTTCTGCCACTCGCCGCCGCCACGGGCCGGGGTGCCGGCCAGCCAGTTGCCGGTGTAGAGCTGCACGCCGGGCTGATCCGTGTACATCTCCAGGCAAAGGCGCTTGTCGCCCGAGACCAGGGTCACGGCGGGCTCGTCCTGCGGCCCGTCCAGCAGGAAGCAGTGATCGTAGCCACGGCACCGCACCAGCTGCGGATGGTCCTGCGAGTCGGCGCCGATGCGGCGTGGCTGGCGCAGGTCGAAGGGGCCGTCCACCTCGGCCTTGCCGAGCGGGATCGAGCGTTCGTCGGTCGGCAGGTAGCGATCGGCGGCGATACGAATGCTGTGGTCGCGCACGTCACCACCATCCAGGTTGAAGTAGGCGTGGCTGGTGAGGTTGACCGGGGTCGGCGCATCCGTGGTGGCGGTCAGCTCGATCACCAGATCCCGCTGCTCCAGTCGGTACTCCACCTCGACTTCCAGATTGCCGGGGAAGCCCTGCTCGCCATCGGCCAGCCGAGTGCGCAGGCGCAGGCGGTCGGCAGCCTGCTCGACCAGTTGCCAGGCCCGGTTGTGGACGGATTCATGACCGCCGTGCAGGCAGGTGGTGCCCTCGTTGGCGCTGAGGATCCACTCCCGACCATCCCGTACCAAGCGGGAGCCGCCGATGCGGTTGGCGAAGCGACCGACGATGGCGCCGAGATAGGCCTGCTGGCGCGGGTAGTCGGCGGGCTCGCAGGCCAGCGCCACGTTGCGATACTGGCCGTCGACGGTCAGTCCCAGCTCGGTGAGGGTGGCGCCGAAGTCGAGCACGCTGGCCTTGAGGCCTGCATCGTTTTGCAGGTGAAATTCTTGCATCAGATGGCTCCCGCCCCGGTGTCGTTGCTGGGGCAGACGTTGCGGCCTGCCCTGATGATGGTGCCTGTGTTGAATGTGGTCATAGCTGGCCCGCCCCGGCGCTGGCGCGACAGACGTAGCAGTCTGCCTTGAGGCCGAAGCGAGCCTGATACTCGGCCTCGACCGCCGCGATCGCCGCGGCCACCTTCTCCGGACGCAGCACGGCCACCACGCAGCCGCCGAAGCCGCCGCCCGTCATGCGCACACCGCCCTCGCTGCCGATCTGGGCCTTGATGATCTCCACCAGGCCGTCGATGGCGGGCACGGTGATCTCGAAGTCATCGCGCATGGCGGCGTGGGACTGGCCCATCAGCTCGCCGAGGCGCGCCAGATCGCCGGACTCCAGCGCATCGGCGGCGGCCAGGGTGCGGGCGTTCTCGCCGACCACGTGGCGGGCGCGGCGATAGCTCGCCTCGTCCAGCCCCGCCTTGCCGGCTTCCAGCGCGGCCAGATCGAGGTCGCGCAGCGCCTTGACGCCGTAGTGGCGGGCGGCGGCCTCGCACTGCTGGCGACGGGTGTTGTATTCGCTGTCCACCAGGCCGCGGCGCACGTTGGAGTTGACGATCAGCACCGCCAGATCACTCGGCATCGGGATGAGGCGGGTCTCCAGGGAGCGGCAATCCAGCAGCAGGGCGTGATCCTTCTCGCCGCTCGCGGAGATCATCTGATCCATGATGCCGCAGTTGCAGCCGACGAACTGGTTCTCCGCCTGTTGGCCGTTGAGGGCGATCTCGGCCTGGCTGATGTCAAGTCCCTGCGCCTCCTTGAAGGCCTGGCCAATGGCCACCTCCAGGGAGGCGGAAGAGGAGAGCCCGGCCCCCTGGGGCACGTTGCCAGAGACCACCATATTGAGGCCGCGCAGCTGATAGCCGCGCCCTTGCAGGCACTTGACCACGCCGCGGATGTAGTCGCTCCAGCGTTGATCCGGATGATGGGCGATGGGCTGGTCCAGGCTGAACAGATCGCGCTGGTTGCCGTAGTCGGCGGCGACCACGTGCACCAGGTTGTCGGTGCGGTGGCCGATGGCGACGCAGGTCTCGTAGTCGATGGCGCAGGGCAGCACGAAGCCGTCGTTGTAGTCGGTGTGCTCGCCGATGAGGTTGACGCGGCCTGGGGCTCGGACCAGCAGGTCGGGTTGCTGTTCAAACTGCTCGGCGAAGACGGCGCTGACGCGCTGGCTGGGGGTCATGGGGTCACCTCATTGGCTTTGTAATGAACGGGGGAGAGGGAGCGCAGGCGCTCGGCGGCCTGTTCCGGGGTCAGGTCTCGCTGGGTTTCGGCCAGCATCTCGAAGCCCACCATGAATTTGCGCACCGTGGCGGAGCGCAGCAGGGGCGGATAGAAGTGGGCGTGCAGCTGCCAGGCCTCGGGGCAGTCCGACTTGGGCGGCGCGAAGTGCCAGCCCATGGAGTAGGGGAAGCTGCACTCGAACAGGTTGTCGTAGCGGCTGGTCAGCTCCTTGAGCGCGATGGCCAGATCCTGCTGCAACTCCGGGGTGAGATTGAGCAGGGAGGGCACATGGCGCTTGGGCAGCAGCAGGGTCTCGAATGGCCAGGCGGCCCAGAACGGCACCACGGCCAGCCAGTGCTCGGTCTCCACCACGATGCGGGAGCGGTCTTTGAGCTCCCGCTCCACGTAGTCGACCAGCAGCGGGCGGCCGTGCTCGGCCAGCCAGGCGCGCTGGTGTTCCTCTTCCCGGGCGATCTCGTTGGGCAGGAAGTCGCTGCCCCACAGCTGGCCGTGGGGGTGGGGATTGGAGCAGCCCATGACGGCGCCCTTGTTCTCGAACACCTGCACCCATTCCCACTGGGCTGACAGCTCGGCCACCTGGCTCATCCAGGTGGTGATCACCGCCTCGATGGCGGGCAGTTCCAGCTCGGGGAGGGTCTTGCCGTGGTCCGGCGAGAAGCAGATGACCCGGCTGGTGCCGCGGGCGGCCTCCAGCTTCAGCAGGGGATCCTGCTCGCCGGCGGCGGCCGGGGTGTCCTGCATCAGGGCGGCGAAGTCGTTGGTAAAGACGAAGGTGCCCCGATAGTCGGGGTTCATGTCGCCGGTGACGCGCTTGTTGCCCGCGCAGAGGAAGCAGTCGGGATCGTGGGCCAGGCTCGGCGCCTGGCTCACCTTCTCGACCTGGCCCTGCCAGGGGCGCTTGGCCCTGTGGGGGGAGACCAGCACATACTGGCCGGTCAGCGGGTTGAAACGGCGGTGGGGGTGATCAACGGGGTTGAACATCATCACTCCAGTCAATGAGTTGGGAGAATCGTCATGGAGAGGCCGGGGGCCTACTCCTCGTAACCGTTCGGGTTGGCGGACTGCCAGCGCCAGCTGTCGGCGCACATGGCCGCGAGATCCCGGCTGGCGTGCCAGCCCAGCTCACGCTCGGCCTTGGCCGGGTCTGCCCAGCACTCGGCGATGTCGCCGGGGCGCCTTGGCTCGATGCGATAGGGCAGGGGGCGGCCGCTGGCCGCCTCGAACGCCGCCACCATCTGCAGCACGCTCTGGCCCTGGCCGGTGCCCAGGTTGTAGGCATGGACGCCGCCCTTGTGGGTGCAATGCTGCAGCGCCTTGACGTGGCCCTCGGCGAGATCCATCACGTGGATGTAGTCGCGTACCCCTGTGCCATCCGGGGTTTTGTAATCGTTTCCAAAGACCGAGAGGCAGTCGCGGCGACCGATGGCGACCTGGGTCAGAAAGGGCATGAGGTTGTTCGGGATGCCCTGGGGATCCTCTCCCAGGGTGCCGGACTCGTGGGCGCCGACCGGATTGAAGTAGCGCAGCAGGGTCATGCTCCAGTGGGGCTCGGCAGCCTGCAGATCCTCGAGGATCTCCTCGATGATCAGCTTGGATCGCCCATAGGGATTGGTGGCGCTGCGGGGGAAGTCTTCGCGGATGGGCACGCTTGCCGGGTCGCCGTAGACGGTGGCCGAGGAGCTGAACACCAGGTTGTGGACCCCGGCGCGTTTCATGGCCTGCAGCAGCACCAGGGTGCCGCCGAGGTTGTTGTCGTAGTAGTCGAGGGGAATGCGGGTCGACTCGCCGACCGCCTTGAGGGCGGCGAAGTGGATCACGGCCCCTATCTCCTGCTCGGCGAAGATGCGATCCAGCAGGGCCGGGTCGCGGATGTCCCCCTGGTAGAACGCGGGCGCCTGCCCGCTGATGGCGGCGATGCGCGTCAGCACGCCGGTCTTGCTGTTGCACAGGTTGTCCACCACCACGGGCTCCATGCCTGCGGCCTGCAAGGCCAGGCAGGTGTGGCTGCCGATATAGCCGCAACCGCCGGTGACCAGTACTTTCATCCTCTTCTCCACCCTTGGATCCTCACACAGGAAAGTCTGAGAAGGAGTCTAGCCGAGGGGTTGGAAGGTAAACTGTGATCCGGTTAACGGTTTTGTGTAAACGATTACACTTGTTTTTGTCGTCACGAATGCCGTGGGGTGACTTTTTCCACTGTTATCAGGGACATTGCCCGGTATAATGCGTCATATCGAACCGTGAAATAAGTGAAAACAGCATGAGCACCATCAAGGATGTCGCCCGTTTGGCCAATGTGTCGGTGGCAACGGTTTCACGGGTGATGAACAATTCACCCAAGGCCAGCGCCGCCTCCCGCGAGGTGGTGCTGAAGGCCATGGCCGAACTGGGCTACACCCCCAACGCCAACGCCCGGGCCCTGGTCAGCCAGACCTGCGACACCATGGGCGTGGTGGTGGGCGACGTGGCCGATCCCTTCTTCGGTGCCCTGGTCAAGGGTGTGGCGACGGTGGCGGTCGAGCAGGGATTGCACCTCCTGATGGGTAATGGTTTTCACCGAGCCCAGCAGGAGCGGGAAGCGATCGAGCTGCTGATCGGCAAGCGTTGCGAGGCGCTGGTGGTGCACAGCAAGGCGCTCGGCGACGAGGAACTCATCGACTATGCCCTGCGGGCCCCCGGCATGGTGCTGATCAACCGCGACATCCCGAGCCTGCGGGGGCGCTGCATCGCCCTCAACAACCGTCAGGGGGCCGCGACCGCGACCCGCCATCTGCTGGAGCTGGGCCACCGCCACATCGCCTTCCTGAGCTCGGATCACGCCATCGAGGATGCCTTGCTGCGCCATCAAGGCTATCAGGACGCCCTAGCCGAGGCGGGGTTGAGCGCCGATCCCGAGCTGGTGGAGAGCGGCATGCCCAATGAGGAGGGTGGGGAGCGCGCCATGCTCAACCTGCTGGCCAAGGGGCTGCCCATCACGGCTGTGGTGGCCTACAACGATGCCATGGCGGCGGGGGCCATCTCGGTGCTGGCGGACAACGGCTTCAAGGTGCCGGAGGAGGTCTCGGTGGTGGGGTTCGATGACATCATCTACGCCAGATACTTGCGGCCCAAGCTCTCCACCATGCGCTATCCCATCGAGCTGATGGCGGCGCAGGCGGCCAAGCTGGCATTGCAGCTCGCCGCGGGGGAGAGCGAGTCGGTGCAGAGCCGCATCTACACTCCGACCCTGATCAACCGTCACTCGGTCGCCCCCGTCAGGCCCTGATCCTTCCCGCCCATTTCACCTGCGACGGGGCCGTCCCCTGCGCCTGCACCAGCGCAGGCGGGGGCTGACTCCTCCATCCCGCGTCCATCGCTGCGTCCGGGCTGCGACAGCTCTCACCGCGGCGACAGCGCTTTGGCGCGCCTAAGATGGGGTCACAGCCGCCATCTACCCTAGTCTCTGCGCCATCATCAGCATCGCTGCACCCTCAGGGGCCGGGCGCGCTTCTATGCCGTCTCCGGCCCGTGGAACCGCAGCTGCATGGGCTTCCACCCCTGCCAGCCAGCGCCCTGGCCCCGCAGTGTGCCAGCGAAGCCTGTGCACCTGCGGTACGCCACTCGGCCCGACTGGCTGCCGACGCCCCGGTGTGGCGGCCCTTTACCCCTATTTATCCGATTTTTACTCCGCTTTACTTAACAAAATAAGTGTAATCGTTTACATCTGTGTGAGCGAGATCGCCGATCGCCGGTCAAAACTTCCCTACACTGCAATGGTTTTCAGCGCTCATGCAGGGAGAGAGAAGCATGCTCAGGGAGATAGTGGCCCGTCAGGACTGGCAGACCCAGGCGATTACGTCGGTGAATCGTCTGCCCACCCATACCCCCTTGTCCAGTTGGCGCAGCGAGGCCGAGGCGCGAGTCGGGCTTCCTTCGCCTTCCAGCATGCTGCTCGACGGCGAGTGGCGTTTTTCTTTCTTCGGTGCCCCCGAGCAGGTGCCCGAGCGCTGGGTGAATGAGGATCTGCCCGACGCGACGGCCATCCGGGTACCCGGCAACTGGCAGCTGGATGCGGCCTACCCAGGGTTGCGGCCTGCGACCGACGTGCCCATCTACACCAACATCAAGTATCCCTTCCCCTGCGATCCGCCCAGGGTGCCCGCCGAGAATCCCACCGGCTGCTACTCTCGCGGGTTCGCACTGCCCGCCGACTGGCTGGCCGGCGGCCAGACCCGAGTCATCTTCGACGGGGTGGACAGTGCCTTCCACCTGTTCTGCAACGGCCGCTGGGTCGGCTACTCCCAGGACAGCCGGCTGCCCGCCGAATTCGATCTGAGCCCCTTCCTTCAGGGTGGATCCAACCGGCTCGCCGCCCTGGTGCTGCGCTGGTCCGACGGCTCCTATCTGGAGGATCAGGACATGTGGCGCATGAGCGGCATCTTCCGCTCCGTGAGCCTGCTGCACAAACCGGCCCGTCATCTGATGGATATCCGGGTGACGCCCGAGCTTGACGCTTGCTACCGGGATGCCCGCCTCAAGGTCGATCTGCAGGTCAATGAGGGCAGCGGCCTGGCGGTGGAGGCCAGGCTCTATCTCGGTGAGACGCTGATCGCCGAGCGACGCCAGCCGCTCGGCACCGGCGCCATCGACGAAAAAGGGGTTTACGACGACCGTGCCGAGCTGTGGCTGGCGGTGGCGGCGCCGCACAAGTGGAGCGCCGAGACGCCCCATCTTTATCGTCTGACCCTGACCCTGCTGGACGAGCAGGGGGCGCCCATCGAGAGCGAGGCTTATGACGTGGGCTTTCGTGCGGTGGAGATCCGTGGCGGCCTGCTGCGGGTCAACGGCCAACCCCTGCTGATCCGCGGCGCCAACCGCCACGAGCACCATCCCGCCACGGGACACGCGGTGGCGCCTGCCGACATGGAGCAGGATCTGCTGCTGATGAAGCGGCACAACTTCAACGCGGTGCGCTGCTCCCACTATCCCAACCACCCCGAGCTCTATCGCCTGTGCGACCGGCTGGGCCTCTACGTGGTGGACGAGGCGAACCTGGAGACTCACGGCATGACCCCCATGGGTCGGCTGGCGCGGGATCCCGCCTGGAGCACCGCCTTCCTCGAGCGGGTCACTCGCATGGTGGCCCGGGACTTCAACCACCCCAGCATCATCATCTGGTCCCTCGGCAACGAGTCCGGCTACGGCCCGGCCCACGACGCCATGTATCGCTGGGTCAAGGGGAGCGATCCGAGCCGCCCCGTGCAGTACGAGGGGGGCGGGGCCGACACCCCGGCCACCGACATCATCTGCCCCATGTATGCCCGCACCCACCAGGATCAACCCTTCCCGGCGGTGCCCAAGTGGGCGCTCGGCAAGTGGATCGGCCTGCCAGGAGAGACCCGGCCGCTGATCCTGTGTGAGTACGCCCACGCCATGGGCAACAGCCTGGGGGGCTATGCCCATTACTGGCAGGCGTTTCGCGATCATCCCCGCCTGCAGGGCGGCTTCGTCTGGGATTGGGTGGATCAGGGGCTGGACAAGCAGACAGACGAGGGTCGCCACTTCTGGGCCTACGGCGGCGACTTCGGCGACGCCCCGAACGATCGCCAGTTCTGCTGCAACGGCCTGCTGTTCCCGGATCGCACCCCCCATCCCTCCCTGTTCGAGGCCAAGCGGGCCCAGCAGCCGTTCGCGCTGACGCTGATCGAGCGGCAGCCGCTGACGGTGGCGATCCACAGCGAATACCTGTTCCGCCCCACGGACAACGAAGTCTTGCGGTGGCGGCTGTGTGAGGACGGCGTGGCGTTGAGCCAGGGAGAATGCCTGCTCGACCTGGCGCCCCAGGCCAGCGTGACGCTGACCCTGCTGGATCGGCTGCCGGCTTTCACGGCAGGCTCCCTCGCCTGGTTGGAGCTCGCCATGGTGCAGCCGGCCGCCACCCCCTGGGCCGAGGCGGGGCACGAGGTGGCACGCCAGCAATTCATGCTGCCCACGCCGCTGGCGCTGCCCGGCCTCTCTGCCCCCGCCAGCTTGCAAGAGCAATCCGATCGATGGCTGGTCACGGCGGGTGGCACCGAATGGCGGCTGGACAAGGCCAGCGGCCGCATCCTGAGCTGGCGCAAGCGGGGACGCGAACAGTTGCGGGAGGCGATCTGCGATCACTTCTACCGGGCGCCGCTCGACAATGACATTGGCACCAGCGAGGCGGATCACGCCGATCCCAATGCCTGGATTGCCCGCTGGCAGGAGGCCGGACTGAACGATTTGAGTCATCGCTGCCTCGGCCTGGAGGCGAACCCGGCGCAGGGGCTAGTCACGGTACGCCACGGCTACTTCGTGGGCGACGAGCCGAAGGTGCTGACCCGCTGGCACCACAGGTTTGGTGATGATGGCGCCATGGCGCTGGAGATCGAGGTGGAGATCGCCGCCGACATGCCCTCCCTGCCCCGCATCGGGGCCAGGCTCTGGCTGGCCGACGAGGTCGCTGGGAATGGCGAGGTGAACTGGCTGGGGCGCGGCCCCCACGAGAACTACCCGGACCGCCTGCTGGCCGCCGACCTCGGTCGCTGGCAGTCGTCGCTCGATTCACTGCACACCGCGTATGTGTTCCCGACCGACAACGGCCTGCGCTGCAATACCCGCCAGCTGCGGCTGGGGGAGCTGGAGGTGGAGGGACACTTCCACTTCAGCGTCAGCCGTTACAGCCAGCAACAGCTCGCCCTGGCGCGTCACCAGACCGATCTGGTGGCCGAAGGGGGAGTGCACCTCTGCCTCGATGGCTTCCACATGGGGGTGGGAGGCGATGACTCCTGGAGCCAGAGCGTGCGGCCCGAATTCTGGTTGTTGCCGGGAAGTTACAGCTGGCACTGCATTTTGCGCTAGATGGGCTAGTCTTTCATGGCGAGGCCTCGAAAGAGGCCTTAACTTACATAACTATTTAATTTTTAACAATATTGCTTCTATGTAACAGAGTGTAAACGTTTTCATTTTGTTGCCATGATCACAGACCATCACACAACAAACTGATTACATTAGGCTGGCGCCAGTTCACATGGTGTACGCATTCCCTACAAAAACAGATAGAGATCGGAGCATAACAATGAAAAAACTCACGACAGTTGCCACCTTGCTGATGGGACTGATGGCGGGAGCCCAAGCCCAGGCCGATACCCGTATCGGTGTCACCGTCTACAAGTATGACGACAACTTCATGGCCGTGGTGCGCAAGGCCATCGAGAAGGAAGCGGCAGCCAATCCCGGCGTGGAGCTGCTGATGAACGACTCCCAGAATGACCAGTCCAAGCAGAACGACCAGATCGACGTATTGCTGGCCAAGGGCGTGAAGGCGCTGGCCATCAACCTGGTCGACCCGGCGGCGGCCCCTGTCGTGATCGAGAAAGCCCGTGCGGACGAGATCCCCGTGGTGTTCTACAACAAGGAACCGAGCGCAGCCGATCTGGCCAGCTACGACAAGGCCTACTACGTAGGGACCGACTCCAAGGAGTCCGGCATCATCCAGGGCGAGCTGATCGCCAAGCACTGGAAGGCCCATCCCGAGTGGGATCTGAACAAGGATGGCGTCATCCAGTTCGTGCTGCTCAAGGGTGAGCCGGGCCACCCGGATGCGGAAGCCCGTACCACCTACGTCGTCAAGACCCTGAACGACGGCGGCGTCAAGACCGAGCAGCTGCACATGGATACCGGTATGTGGGATACCGCCATGGCCAAGGACAAGATGGATGCCTGGATCTCCGGCCCCAACGCCAACAAGATCGAAGTGGTCATCGCCAACAACGACGGCATGGCAATGGGCGCTGTTGAATCCCTGAAGGCCCAGGGCAAGACTGCCATCCCGGTGTTCGGTGTCGACGCCCTGCCGGAAGCCCTGGCCATGGTCAAGAGTGGCGCCATGGCGGGCACAGTGCTGAACGATGCGGCCAACCAGGCCAAGGCCACCTTCGAGCTGACCAAGAACCTGGCGGAAGGCAAGCCGGCCGGTGAAGGCACCAACTGGAAGATCGACAACAAGGTCGTGCGTGTTGCCTACGTGGGCGTAGATAAAGACAACCTGTCCCAATTCGAGTAATTCCCACCTCCAGGGCAAGGGAGATCCCTTGCCCTTTTTTCAACCAGATGTGATGGCTGATATGACAACACGGCAACAATCAGAATGGCTGTTGGAGATGATTGACGTCAGTAAGAGCTTTCCCGGCGTCAAGGCACTCGATAATGTCAATTTACGGGTCCGTCCTCATTCTGTGCATGCGTTGATGGGCGAGAATGGCGCAGGGAAGTCCACGCTGCTCAAGTGCCTGTTCGGCATCTACGAGAAGGATCAGGGCAAGATCTTCTTCAAGGGCGAGGAGGTCAACTTCACCTCGTCCAAGGAGGCGCTGGAGAACGGTGTCTCCATGGTGCACCAGGAGCTGAACCTGGTTCTACAACGCACCGTGATGGACAACATGTGGCTCGGCCGCTACCCCATCAAGGGGTGGTTCATCGATCACGGCAAGATGTATGACGACACCAAGCGCATCTTCGAAGAGCTGGACATCGACATAGACCCGCGGGTCAAGGTCGGCACGCTGTCCGTCTCCCAGATGCAGATGATCGAGATCGCCAAGGCATTCTCCTATGACGCCAAGATCGTCATCATGGACGAACCCACCTCCTCCCTGACCGAGAAGGAGGTCAACCACCTCTTCAAGATCATCAACAAGCTCAAGGAGAAGGGGTGCGGCATCGTCTACATCTCCCACAAGATGGAAGAGATCTTCCAGCTCTGTGACGAGATCACCATATTGCGGGATGGCCAGTGGGTGGCGACCCAGTCCCTCGAAGGGCTCACCATGGACAAGATCATCGGCATGATGGTCGGCCGCGAGCTCACCCAGCGTTTCCCGGAAAAAACCAACCAGCCGAAAGAAGTGATCCTCGAGGTCGAACACCTGACGGCCAAGAACCAGCCTTCCATCAAGGACGTGACCTTCAACCTGCACAAGGGGGAGATCCTCGGCATCGCCGGTCTGGTGGGGGCCAAGCGCACCGACATCGTGGAGACCCTGTTCGGCATTCGCGAGCACAGCGAGGGGAGCATCAAGCTTCACGGCAAGGAGGTCGCCAACCGCAACGCCCACGAGGCGATCCAGAATGGCTTCGCCCTGGTCACCGAAGAGCGCCGCTCCACCGGGATTTACTCCCGTCTCGATATCGCCTTCAACTCCCTGATCGCCAACATGGACAACTACAAGGGATCCATGGGGCTGCTCAGCGACAACAAGATGAAGAGCGATACCCAGTGGGTCATCGACTCCATGCGGGTCAAGACGCCGACCCAGCAGACCCAGATCGGCTCCCTGTCCGGCGGCAACCAGCAGAAGGTGATCATCGGCCGCTGGCTGCTGACCCAGCCGGAGATACTGATGCTGGACGAACCGACCCGCGGCATCGACGTGGGGGCCAAGTTCGAGATCTACCAGCTCATCCTGGAGCTGGCGAAGAAGGACAAGGGCATCGTCATCATCTCGTCCGAGATGCCGGAACTGCTCGGGATCACCGATCGCATCCTGGTCATGAGCAATGGCCGGGTCGCTGGGATCGTCAACACCAAAGAAACTGACCAGAGCGAGATCCTGCGCCTGGCATCTCTGTACCTATAAAGACAGGAAGACATTATGGAGTCGGCTAAAAATTTCAACCTGATGCAGGCGCTCAAAGAGAACGGCATCTATGTGGTGCTGCTGGTATTGCTCATGATCATCGTGATCAAGGAGCCCTCCTTCCTCAGCCTCACTAACCTCAGCAACATCCTGACCCAGTCCTCGGTGCGGGTCATCATCGCCCTCGGGGTGGCGGGCATCATCATCACCCAGGGCACCGACCTGTCGGCCGGTCGCCAAGTCGGCCTGGCGGCGCTGATCGCGGCCACCATGCTGCAGGCCCTGACCAACGTCAACAAGGTATTCCCGACCCTGGGTGAAGTGCCCATCCCCGCAGTGATCCTGCTGGTGTGCGTGGTGGGGGCCCTGATCGGCCTGGTCAACGGCCTGATCGTGGCCTACCTGAACGTGACGCCCTTCATCACCACCCTGGGCACCATGATCATCGTCTACGGCATCAACTCGCTGTACTTCGACTCTGTGGGCGCCTCCCCGGTGGCAGGCTTCGATCCCCGCTTCTCCAACTTTGCCCAGGGGTTCATCCGGATTGGCGGGTTCAAGCTCTCCTACCTGACCTTCTATGCGGCCATCGCCAGCGTCTTCGTCTGGGTGCTGTGGAACAAGACCCGCTTCGGCAAGAACATCTTCGCCATCGGCGGCAACCCGGAGGCGGCCAAGGTGTCCGGCGTCAACGTCGCCGTCAACCTGGTGATCATCTACGCCCTGGCCGGTGTCTTCTATGCCTTCGGCGGCATGCTGGAAGCGGGCCGCATCGGCAGCGCCACCAACAACCTCGGCTTCATGTATGAACTCGACGCCATCGCGGCCTGCGTGGTGGGTGGGGTGTCGTTCGCCGGCGGTGTGGGCACTGTCGCCGGTGTGATCACCGGGGTGCTCATCTTCACGCTGATCAACTATGGTTTGACCTACATAGGGGTCAGCCCTTACTGGCAGTTCATCATCAAGGGCGGCATCATCATTCTGGCGGTCGCGCTGGACTCCATGAAGTACGCCAAGAAGAAGTAAGCATTGGCAGAGAGGGCTGGAGCAATTCCGGCCCTTTCTCTCTGGAGGGACCCATCCCATGCCATTCAAAGTCAAGATCAACGTCCTCCTGCTGCTCGCCATCCTGGCCACCATCGGCACCGCCTGGTTCAGCGTCAACCACTTCATCAGCGGGTACATCCGCACCCAGGCCACCCAGAACATCAACGAGCAGATAACCTTGGTCAGGGAGAAGCTGGCGGGGGACATCAACCAGAGGGTGTTGCTGGCCGCCAACCTCAATCTCGGGGTGACCAGCGTCAAGAAAGCCCTCCAGGAGACCGGCTTTCACAACATCGTCAAGATCATCGGCGACATGGCATTCGACGTGAACGGGGTGATCGACGACAAGGCCAGGGTCGAGGCCCTGCGCAAACAGATCCCCGCCGCCAACAACCAGATCACCGTCAGCCCGCTGGAGCAGCTGGACGGCAAGCCGGTGATCTCCATCCTGGTACCCCGTGGTGCCGATTCCGCCTACCTCTACTACCTCGACATGAGCGAGTTCAAGACGCTGCTGGAGAAGGTGAGTGGGGAGGGGCGCTATTTCTCCCTCACCGACAGCCAGGGCCGGGAGCTCTACAGCAGCAAGCCCAGGGGAGAGACGGAGAGCCGTCCCAACACGCTGGATATTCGGGGCAGCAGCTGGACCCTGACCGGCTATATCGATCTCGATTACATCCGGGCCATGACCCAGGCGCTCAACCGCAAGATCACCCTGGCCCTGCTCGGGGTCGCGGCCCTGGTGCTGGTGATCTCCATGGTGGCCCTCAACCTGGCCTATAGACCCATCCTCTCCCTGCGCGACCTGGTGCAGGAGCTGTCCCAGGGCAACGGCGATCTGACCCGCCGTCTCGCGGTGACCAGCAAGGACGATCTCGGCCAGATCTCGGCGGGCATCAACCGCTTCATCGAGCAGTTGCAGGAGATGATGGGGGAGGTGCGGCAGGCCAGTGGCCAGCTCAACGAGGGGATTTCGGATCTCGCCAGGCAGACGGGCTCGGCACAGGGGCTGCTGGCCGAGCATGTGCGGGAGACGGAGCAGGTGGTCACCGCCATCAACGAGATGAGCCGCACCGCCGTCTCGGTGTCGGAGAGTGCGGCCAGCACGGCCCAGCTCACCGGCCAGAGCCAGCAGCTGGCCAACCAGTCGCGTCAGGTGGTGGATCAGGCCATGGCCAGCGTGACCGCCCTGGTGACCGAGGTGGAAGCCACGGCACGTTCCATCGAGGCCATGCAGCAGGATGTGCAGCAGATCGGCTCCATCCTCGGGGTCATCGGCGGCATCGCGGAACAGACCAACCTGCTGGCCCTCAACGCCGCCATCGAGGCGGCCAGGGCCGGTGAACAGGGGCGTGGCTTCGCCGTAGTGGCGGACGAGGTGCGCTCCCTGGCAGGCCGTACCCAGAAGAGCACAGCCGAGATCCAGACCATGCTGACCCGGTTGCAGCGGGGCACCCAGACAGTGGTGACCGCCATGGGCAACACCCGGCAGAGCTGTCAGGATGCGGCGGAAAACACCAGCAAAGTGAATGCGTCGCTGGATCTGATGGCGGGGGAAGTGGTGGAGATCAACGATCTCATCAGCCATATCGCCACGGCGGCGGAGCAGCAGAGTGCCGTTGCCGAGGAGATCAACCGCAACATGAGCGCCATCGCCGAGGTGATCACCCAGCTCAAGGGCAATGGGGAGCGGACCGCGCACAGCTCGACCGCCATGCAGCACACCTATGACAGGCTGAGGGAGATAGTGGGGCACTTCCGGCTGGAATAAGGTCTGGTCGTGGACACCCTGGCCGACAGCGCCGTGGCCGGGGTGACCCACCAGCGGGCAGGAGTGAAAAATGCCCAAAAAAGATGGGGGCGACTCGCGTCGCCCCCGATAGTCTTATCGCTCAGATCCTTGAACGAAGTTGCTCCCTGCAATCCCTGACTATACCTCTTCCTTTAGGTTTCCCCTTCCCAATCCTTTGGGGTGTCCTTTAGCCATCATGGCCTGACGAGTCATCCTTTCCCGTCGCACTTTCTCCGTCCTGGGAGGTGTCCTTTACCACATCCTGTGGTGAGTCCATTTGCCCAACCCTGGCAGCCAGTCTTCCTGACCGACTTCATTGCGTCCGTGCAGGAGTAACTATAAGGATTTCGCGCAGGGCGACAACGGCATGTTGAAAAACGTTTTTTCTCAACTCGTTTCTCGCGAAATGATATAGACATTATTTTGTTATTAATCATTGTGTTGTCGGTGTTGCCTGCGGTTTTTTCACGCTTATCTTCCGACTATGGCGAGAATTTTTATGGCGTTTTACTCACTCATGTAATGGCGAATGTCTCACGGGGCGTTTACCTGGGGTTCAGAAATGTCGGCGCTACCGGTGTCGATCGCAGATGGGCGCGTGCGGGAGCCGACATCCAGGGGCGTGGTGTCGGCCAAATGGCAATTCCGGGGGAGTGAAGCGACGGATCTGGATGGGGGCGAGGGCGAACGAGGGAGGGGAATGGCATCACCCAAGAGGAGTGCATCCCCCCTTGGGTGAGAGGACGTGGGTGGGAGGATCAGTGGTGCTGGCTGCCGCCATACCATTGGCAAAGGTAGGCGGGCACCAGCATCTGGGGTGCCTGGTCGACATGGCATACCACCAGCGGCATGGCGGGGGCGCCCTGGGCGTGGACCAGGGCCGGGGCCATGGGCAGGACCAGGGCGACGAGCAGAAACAGCGACTTGATCTTCATGGTTATCTCCTTGGTGACAGAAAAGCGTGTGATCCCGATCACTTTCTGAGTTAAGGCGAACCACGGTTTGGTGCAAGGCGCTGCAATAAATTCAACTAATGAAAAAACTTTGAATCCCGGCTGCAATGGCGCTGATGAGAAAACCCCCGCCGGGATGCGTCCAAAATGCATATCCATATAAAAGACATGGCGTGAAAGCCGTGGGCGCGAAGCCTGCCGTGCGACCTGGCGCAAATGCCATGATCTGGAACAAAAGATGGATTATTCAACCGGAATGGCGAAAGTGACTATTTATGTGGTGAACTCAAGGGGAGTGAATGACGATAAATTCATGGAGAGATATAAAAAATTCAAAAACTGAAGTGGATTATTTTATCTTGCTGATTTTCAAATAATTTTAAAACAACAGCTATCTCTTTATGGATAATCAGAATGAATGAAAACGCTATCTTGCCGGGATTTTACGGGCGTTTTTTGCTTGTTTATGCCATGGCGACCCTGGGGCAAATATCGTTTATGTACACTCCGTCATAAATTAACTCCGGAATTTATGCAGTCTGAGTTGAATGTGATCAATGTCTAAGTTTGATGTGACCTCCAGTCCTAATCTCTGCGTCGAAAGGCAAGGGCAGGATAGAACATAAGCCGAATACCCTACATAAAGAATATCCCGCCTTAGCCACGAGCCAGAATAGAAGGAATCTATTCAATCACTCGCAGGGACCACTGCTAGACGGAATATAATCATGAGCAAATTTTATGTAGGTTCTGAAGTTGGCCAGTTGCGCCGCGTCATGTTGCACCGCCCCAACCTCAGTCTGAAGCGTCTGACCCCCTCCAACTGCCAGGATCTGCTGTTCGATGACGTCCTGTCCGTTGAGCGCGCCGGTCAGGAGCACGACAAATTCGCTCAGGTGCTGCGCGATCAGAATGTCGAAGTCTTCCTGCTGACCAACCTGCTGGCGGAAACCCTGGATGTACCGGAAGCCAAAACCTGGCTGCTGCAGCATCAGGTCTCCGACTATCGCCTCGGCACCGCGCTGGCCAACGACGTGCGCTGCTTCCTGGCCGACATGCCGCACCGCGAGCTGGCCCGCATCCTCTCCGGCGGCCTGACCTACTCCGAGATGCCCTACAGCGGCGTCAACATGGTGGTCGGCATGCACGCCCCAACCGATTTCATCATCGAGCCGCTGCCCAACCACCTCTTCACCCGCGACACCTCCTGCTGGGTCTACGGCGGCGTCTCCATCAACCCCATGGCCAAGGCCGCCCGTCGCCGCGAGACCAACCATGTGAAGGCCATCTACCGCTGGCACCCGCAGTTCGCCGGCCAGGACTTCATCAAGTACTTCGGTGACGAAGACCGCGACTACGACAACTCCACCATCGAGGGGGGCGACGTCCTGGTCATCGGCCGCGGCGCCGTGCTCATCGGCATGTCCGAGCGCACCACGCCGCAAGGGGTGGAACACCTGGCCCGCGGCCTGTTCAAGCACGGCCAGGCCAAGCAGGTCATCGCCATGCAGTTGCCGAAACACCGCAGCTGCATGCACCTCGACACCGTCATGACCCACATGGACATAGACACCTTCTCCGTCTATCCGGAAGTCATCCGCAAGGACGTGAACTGCTGGAGCCTGACCCCGGGTGGCGCCACCGGCATGAACATCAAGGAGGAGGGTTACTTCGTCACCGCCATCGAGAAGGCGCTGGGGGTGGATCAGCTCAAGCTCATCACCACGGGCGGCGACAGCTTCGAGGCCGAGCGCGAGCAGTGGAACGACGCCAACAACGTGCTGACCGTGCGCCCCGGCGTGGTGGTGGGTTACGAGCGCAACACCTACACCAACGAGAAGTACGACAAGGCCGGCATCACTGTGCTGCCCATCCCGGGTGAAGAGCTGGGACGTGGTCGCGGCGGCGCCCGCTGCATGAGCTGCCCGATGGAACGTGACGGCATCTGACAAGACGGCGTGGCGCCGGCAGAGGCTGGCGCCACACTCACCAAGACTCGAGAGTAACACCATGAAAAAACCAACTGTCGTCGTCGCCCTGGGTGGCAATGCCCTGCTCCGTCGTGGCGAGCCCCTCGAAGCTGACATCCAGCGCAAGAACATCGCCACCGCCGCCAAGACCATCGCCCTGATCGCCCAGGAGTACAACGTGGTGCTGGTGCATGGCAACGGTCCGCAAGTCGGCCTGCTGGCCCTGCAGAACAGCGCCTACACCAAGGTCTCCCCCTATCCCCTGGATGTGCTGGGCGCCGAGTCCCAGGGCATGATCGGCTACATGCTGATCCAGGAGCTGAAGAACCTGATGCCGAGCCGCAACGTCACCGCGCTGCTGACCCAGGTGCAGGTCGACCCCGAGGATCCGGCGTTCGCCAACCCGACCAAGTTTATCGGCCCGGTTTATGAAGAAGTGGAGGCCCGTGCCCTGGCTGCAGAGAAGCACTGGTCGGTCAAGGCCGACGGCAAGTTCTTCCGCCGCGTGGTGCCGTCCCCGCTGCCTCAGCGCATCGTCGAAGGTGACGCCATCGAAACCCTGATCGCCCAGGGCCACCTCATCATCTGTACCGGTGGTGGCGGCATCCCGGTGACCTGGGATGGCCAAAGCCTGACCGGTATCGAGGCCGTCATCGACAAGGACATGTCTGCCGCCTACCTGGCCAAGCAGATCAAGGCCGACGCCCTGCTGATCCTGACCGACGCCGATGCCGTCTACCTGGATTGGGGCAAGCCGACCCAGCGTCCGCTGCGGGTCACCAGCCCGGACGAGCTGGCCGGGGTCAAGTTCGATGCAGGCTCCATGGGACCCAAGGTCGAGGCCTCCTGCGAATTCGTCAAGGCGACCGGCGGCATGGTCGGGATCGGTTCCCTGGAAGATGGTCTGGCCATCCTCAGGGGCGAAGCCGGCACCAATATCGTTGCCACCAATACCGTCAATGCCTGAGCCAATGCTCTGGCCTGAACAACTGCGTAGTTAACAACACTGCCCAAATTGGTCTGAACAAATAATAGAGAGAACTCATCATGGCTTTTAATCTGCGTAACCGTAACTTCCTGAAACTGCTGGACTTCACCCCGCGCGAAATCCAATACATGATCGATCTGGCCATCGACCTGAAGAAGGCCAAATACGGTGGCTATGAGCGCAAGCATCTGGTCGGCAAGAACATCGCCCTGATCTTCGAGAAGACCTCCACCCGCACCCGCTGTGCGTTCGAAGTAGCGGCCTTCGACCAGGGCGCCCAGGTCTCCTACCTCGGCCCGAGCGGTTCCCAGATCGGCCACAAGGAGTCCATGAAGGACACCGCCCGCGTACTGGGCCGCATGTATGACGGTATCGAGTACCGTGGCTACGGCCAGGAGATCGTGGAAGAGCTGGGTGCCTACGCCGGTGTCCCGGTCTGGAACGGCCTGACCAACGAATTCCACCCGACCCAGATCCTGGCCGACTTCATGACCATGCTGGAGCACGGCAAGGGCAAGCGTCTGGATCAAATCAAGTTCGCCTACCTGGGTGATGCCCGCAACAACATGGGCAACTCCCTGATGGTCGGTGCCGCCAAGATGGGCATGGACATCCGCCTGGTTGCCCCCAAGGCCTTCTGGCCGGAAGAGGAGCTGGTCGCCAAGTGCCGCCTGATCGCCGAAGAGACCGGCGCACGCATCACCCTGACCGAAGATGTCAAAGAGGGTGTGCTGGGTACCGACTTCCTCTACACAGACGTCTGGGTCTCCATGGGTGAGGCGAAAGAGGCCTGGGATCAGCGCGTGAAACTGATGACTCCGTATCAGGTCAACATGGACGTCATCAACGCCACCAAGAATCCGGATGTGAAGTTCATGCACTGCCTGCCGGCCTTCCACAACGACGAGACCACCATGGGCAAGGAAGTGGCCGACAAATATGGCATGAAGGGCCTGGAAGTGACCGAGGACGTGTTCGAATCCGAGCACAGCATCGTATTCGACGAGGCCGAAAACCGGATGCATACCATCAAGGCAGTGATGGTTGCTACGCTGGGCGACTGAGGTCGCAGTAGTGGTGCCGGGGGGTGACCCCCGGCTTTTCGACCATGTGACAGCGGAACAACACCTCTAACCCTACGACCCGCAGCCTGCATGGATACCACACCCACAGAAGGAAGCTGGACCATGACCAAATTCAAGTTCCCGTCAGCCTACACCATATTGTTTGTGCTGATCGCCCTGGTGGCCGCCCTGAGCTGGATAGTGCCCGCCGGCAAATATGAAATGACCATGAACGAGGCCCTCGGCAAGGAAGTGCCGGTGGCAGGTACCTACAAGCTGGTGGATGCCAATCCCCAGGGGATCGTCGACGTGCTGCTGGCCCCCATCGACGGCCTCTACAACCACGACACCTATGAGGCGGGCGCCATCGACGTCTCCCTCTTCATCCTGATCATCGGCGGCTTCCTTGGCATAGTGACCAAGACAGGGGCCATCGATGCCGGGATCGAGCGCGTCACCGACCGCCTGCGCGGCCGCGAGGAGTGGATGATCCCGATCCTGATGGCGCTGTTTGCCGCGGGTGGCACCATCTACGGCATGGCGGAAGAGTCGCTGCCGTTCTACACCCTGCTGGTGCCGGTGATGATGGCCGCCCGCTTCGACCCTGTGGTCGCCGCCGCAACCGTATTGCTGGGGGCCGGCATCGGTACCCTGGGTTCCACCATCAACCCCTTTGCTACCGTTATCGCCGCCAACGCGGCCGGTATCTCCTTCACCGACGGTATCTGGTTGCGTGTCGCCATGCTGGGGGCCGGCTGGCTGCTGTGCGTGGCCTACGTGATGCGTTACGCCAAGATGGTGCGCAACGACCCCAGCAAGTCCCTGGTGGCCGACAAGTGGGATGAGAACCGTGCCCACTTCCTCGGCAACAAGAGCGACCAGATGCTGGAGTTCACCCTGACCCGCAAGATCGTGCTGGGTATCTTCGTCGCCGCCTTCGCCGTGATGATCTACGGGGTGGCCGTGCTGGGCTGGTGGATGGCGCAGATCTCCGGCGTCTTCCTGGCCGCCGCCATCATAGTGGGCGTCATCTCCCGCATGAGCGAGGAGGAGCTGACCTCCAACTTCATCGACGGTGCCCGCGATCTGCTCGGCGTGGCCCTCATCATCGGTATCGCCCGCGGTATAGTCGTGGTGATGGACAACGGCATGATCACCCACACCATCTTGCACAGCGCGGAAGGCATAGTGACCGGCCTCTCCACCGTGGTGTTCATCAACGTAATGTTCGCGCTGGAAGTGGTGCTCTCCTTCCTGGTGCCCTCCTCCTCCGGTCTGGCCGTGCTGACCATGCCGATCATGGCGCCACTGGCCGACTTCGCCAACGTGGGCCGCGAGCTGGTGGTCACCGCCTACCAGTCCGCCTCCGGGCTGGTGAACCTGGTGACCCCGACCTCCGCCGTGGTCATGGGGGGCCTGGCCATCGCCAAGGTGCCCTATGTGCGCTACCTGAAGTGGGTGGCCCCGCTGCTCGGCCTGCTGACCGTGCTGATCGTGGCCTGCCTGAGTCTTGGCGCCATGCTGGCCTGACGAAGAGATCGACACCGCACACGGGAGCCAGTGGCTCCCGTTTTTTTTTATAGTGGGGGGCTGATCCCCGGCGAACCGCAGGCAACAAAAAGGCGACCCAAGGGTCGCCTCGCTGCGTCGAAGGGAGGTGCTAGCGCGCCTGCTCCAGGGTGCGCACCACGGCGGCGTGGGCCTGGCGGGTGCGGCTGATGTGGCGCGGGGCGATCAGCACCACGTCGTTGCCGGCCACCGCCCCCAGGATCTCCGGATCGGCGTGGCGATCCAGCAGGCGGGCGACCACGGTGGCGGCCCCCGGGGTGGTGTGCACCAGCACCATCTGCTGGTTGTGGACCACGGCGCGCACCATGTCATGTACCGAACGGGTGCTACCGGCGGGCTCCAGCTGCTCGTCCACCAGGGTGTAGACCTTCTTGCCGTTGGCGTTCTGGGCTTTGGCCACGCCTAGGCGGCGCAGCAGGCGGGAGATGGTGGACTGGCTGATGTCGGCGAAGCCGCGCTCCGACAGCTCGCGGCGGATCTCTTCCTGGGTGCTGTAGCAGTGCTGGCCGATGATCTGGCGGCAGGCATCCAGCTGAGCCTGGTCGGACTCTGGTTCCTGGGGGCGAGTGAGGGTCTTGACCATGGCGACTTTCCTTTGATGATGACCGATGGCTATCCTCGCTCAGTCTGTCATTCCGGTTTTTCATAGCAAAAAACACTGATGACGAGCGTTCAAGCAGGTGATGAGCAATGCCTAGCCGTTCTGAGATGGCAAATTATAACCAAAGGGGGAATAAGTGATGTGACAGGGTTCAAAAATGGGCCCGATGGGGCCCACATGGATATCTGTTGCAGGCGAGAAATCAGTAGCGCTCGCTGACGATCTCCTGGGTGAAGGACTTCTCGCAGTACTTGCACTTCATGCGCACCGCACCTTTCACCTCTCGCACCCGGAAGTAGCTGTCCACCGGCTCGTTGTGGGAGATGCAGTTGGAGTTGGGGCAGTGGAACACCCCGGCGATGAACTCCGGCAGCGCCAGCTGGTGCTTCTTCACCACCACGAAGTCTTCGATGATGTTGACGGTGGCCTTGGGGGCGAACAGCGCCAGCTGGTTGGCCTGCTGTTCGGTCAATCGGGTGTTCTCGATCTTGATGAGATCCTTCTTGCCCAGGGCGCCGGATTTCAGGTTGAAGCCGACGGTGATCCGCTCCTGGGTCTCGATCAGCTGGAACAGCTTGAGGATCTTGATACCCTGGCCGGCGGGGACGTGGTCGATGACGGAGCCGTGACGGATGGCTTCGACTTGCAGTTGGTTCTTCTCGGACATGATGTTCCCCTTTCCCTTAGACGGTTTCGTTCAGTACCAGTGCCAGCAGTGCCTGGCGCGCATAGACCCCGTTCTCCGCCTGCTGGAAGTAGTAGGCGTGGGGGGTCTTGTCGACGGCCACGTCGATCTCGTCGACCCGGGGCAGGGGATGCAGGATCTTCATGGTCGGCTTGGCCCCTTCCAGGGTGGCCAGTTCCAGCACGAACTTGGCGGCCATGTGCTTGTACTCGGTCTCGTCGAAGCGCTCCTTCTGGACGCGGGTCATGTAGAGGATGTCGAGCTCCGGCATCACCTCTTCCATGGTCTCGTGCACGCTGAACTGGATGCCCTTCTCCTCCAGCTCCTCGCACAGGTAGTCCGGCATGGCCAGCGCCTCGGGGGAGATGAAGAAGAAGCGGCAGTTGAACAGGCTCAGGGCCTGGGCCAGGGAGTGGACGGTGCGGCCGTATTTCAGGTCGCCGACGAAGGCGACGTTGAGGCCGTCCAGGCGCCCTTGCGTCTCGTGGATGGAGAAGAGATCGAGCAGGGTCTGGGTCGGATGCTGGTTGGAACCGTCACCGCCGTTGATGACCGGCACCCGGGAGAACTCGGAGGCGAGGCGGGCGGCGCCCTCCTTCGGGTGGCGCATCACCACCGCATCGGAGTAGGAGCCGATGATCTTGATGGAGTCGGCCAGGGTCTCGCCCTTCTTGGCGCTGGTGTTGCCGCCGTCGGCGAAGCCGATGATGTTGCCGCCCAGGCGCTGGACGGCAGTTTCGAACGACAGTCGGGTACGGGTGGAGGCCTCGAAGAAGCAGCTGGCGACCAGCTTGTCTTTCAGCAGGCGGCTGTCGGGTTCGGCCTTCAACCGCTGTGCGGTGGCGACCACCAGTTCCATGTCGGACCGGGTCAGATCCGAGATGGAGATGACGTGTTTGTTATAGAGTGGATTGGTCATCGTCTGCATTCCCTTTGACATCAATGAAGGTTTTTCCGGCACAAAAAAAAGCCCCTGAAACAGGGGCTCTTTTTAAAAACAACTGGGGATCTGTGGGGCGGGAACCGGAAACAACGGGGCCGCTCTGGTGCGCTCCACCCGTCTGCAAGGCTGCTTTTTTCATCAAAAACGGCATCGTCCTGTCCCGACCTTTTTTCAAACCGGACAGATTATAGGGCCGCTTTTTGAATTGTCAAAAATTTATTTGATAGGCAGGATTGGCCTGGAAAAACGTTTAAGTGTCGCGAACGGGCCGGCAAATCCACAACTCGTGTTCATCTCGCAGCGGCGCGCCGTCTTCGGCCATGCTGCGCAGGTAGCCGAGTCTGTGGTGTCCCTCCAGCAGGCAGTATGGGCGGGGCAGGGGCTGGCCGTCGGGGTAGCAGGCATCGGGCTTGGGTTCCAGCACTATGATGGGTTCGGACCAGGTGCCGAGACTCAGCATCTTCTCCCCGAGCCAGGAGCGGCGCACGTAGCGATTGTGGCGCAGCATCTCGCCCCAGCGGTCGATCACCTCCATATGGCGGGAGTCGATGTTGGCGACAATCTGCGCCGTGGGCCAGCGTTCCCGCTCGAAGCGGTGGCTGGCGAGGTCGATAAAGCTCCAGTTGGATTCAAAACCGCGCCAGTGGCGGTAAATCCACTGGGCAAGCACGTTCGGGGGAATGAAGGGCACCAGGGGATAGACCCGCTCGAGGTAGTCAGCCAGTGACTCGGTTTTGCGCTCATCCCGGAAGTTGAGCGGTGCAAGTTGTTGCAGCAGTCGGTAATTGAGCATGGGCGGCCTCCCTGTACCTGATTTCACCCTACCCCCATTTGTGTCCCATTCCTACCCCGTTGGGGCTGCAAATACAGCAGCTTACCCCTGCTCCTTGCAAGAATGACGGGGATTTGCTCGCCATTTGTTCGATCGCATCGAAAGTGAGAAAAAAAGCCTTTACCTTTGAACCCCGCTTTGTATACTACGCCTCGTTTGTTGCAGGGGCGTAGTTCCAATTGGTAGAACAGCGGTCTCCAAAACCGATGGTTGCGGGTTCGAGTCCTGCCGCCCCTGCCATTTTTCAGAAAGGCCAGCTCATTGAGCTGGCCTTTCGCATTTCCGGCGTTTGCCGCCTCCGTTAGCCTCTTTTTCCCCTCTTCGCCGCTGCCATTTCTGCCAATGGAGGCCGCTTTTCCCCTGTGCTACACCTTGCTTCCTGCCAGATGGCGCCCTCAGGCGCATCGCATCCGGCGGGCCCAAGGCGCTTCAACAAGGAGAGAGCGATGAACAAGGCAGTGGATACGCGTCACGCCCATGCCCATGCCGGTGGCTGGGTCCCCCGAGATCAGGCCCATGTGGCACGCTGGGTGCAGCGGCTGCGTCAGGCGGTCACCCGCCAGCCGCGCCCGCTGGTGGCACCAATCGCCGGGCTGAAGGCGCTGGTGGAGCAGGATCCTGTCCTGCATCTGCAGGCCAGGGGATGTTTGACGAGGCGTGGCAGCACGAGCAGAGCACGCCGCTCGGCCAGATCGAGGTGCGCAGCTTCGACGAGTTCCTGCTGTTGCTCAACGGCATCATGACCACGGCCCCGGAGGCCTATCAGGATGTGAAAACCCAGGAGCCCGCCGGGCTGATCGGATTTCCCATCAATGCCCTGCTCAACTGGCCCATGGCGACGGTCGCCGGCTACGACTTCTTCGCCAATGCGCTGGTGAACCAGCAACTGCGCAAGATCCTCGGCTACTGGGCCGACTTCCTGCAAAGCCCCGCGTCCCGCTATGTGCTGACCGAGTCGGTGAGCCCCCTGGATCGCCAGACCCTGATCGTCCCCTGGCTCGGCGAGGTGGCGAAGGAGGAGATGGTCCGGGTGGCGCAGGGGGCGCTCGGGGCCGGCGACAACCCCACCCCAGACCGCTTCGAGGAGATCTTCCACACCGTGCCGGGAGAGCAGTACGAGGGCTTTGCCAGCTGGGACGACTTCTTCACCCGCCGTTTCTGCCCCGGCGTGCGGCCGGTGACGGCCCCGGATGATGACCGCGTGATCGCCAATGCCTGCGAATCGGCCCCGCTGCAGGTGGTCAGAGGGGTACGGCGGCAGGATGCCTTCTGGCTCAAGGGGCAGCCCTATTCCCTGGACAACCTGCTGGACTTCGACCCGCGCGCCGCCGCGTTCGAGGGGGGCACTCTCTATCAGGCCTTCCTCAGCGCCCTCAGCTATCACCGCTGGCACAGCCCGGTGAGCGGCACGGTGCGCTCGGTCAAGGTGGTCAACGGCAGCTACTACCTGGCCAACCGCCATCAGGGTTTCGACAACCCGGAGGGGCCCGACCCGAGCGCCCCGAACCAGTCCCAGCCCTTCCTCACCGCGGTGGCGACCCGGGCACTCATCTTCATCGAGGCGGACAACCCCAAGATCGGCCTGATGTGCGTGGTGCCGGTGGGCATGGCGGAGGTGTCGAGCTGCGAGGTGACGGTGCAGCCGGGGCAGCGGATCGCGAAGGGGGAGCAGCTCGGCATGTTCCACTTCGGCGGCTCCACCCACTGCCTGCTGTTCCGCCCCGGGGTCGAGCTGGCGTTCGACTTCTACGGCCAGCAGCCGGGGCTGGAGGCGACCAACCTGAGGATCAACACGGCGCTGGCGCGGGTCGGATAACCCCGCCTCCGATAGCACGAGGCCGCCTTCGGGCGGCCTTGTTGCATTCAGGCCTGCTGCCGGAGAAGCAGATCCAGGTAGGCACCTTCTATCAGTTGGGAGGGCTCTACCTCAAGCTGCGCCATGATGTCGTTGGCTTCCTGCATCCCCGCCTCAAGCGGTTCGTCCTCCTCCAGCACCACCTCCAGTTCGAGGAAGTGGCCAAGCCCCTGCACCTGATCGAGGTGGATCCGGGTTCTGCCGACCAGCAACAGGGTGCGCTTCTTCTGCACCCTGCCGATCTGGCCCCAGGCCAGGCTGAGGGTCTCCCGCAGGCGATCTGGCTCATGTGTCGGGGTCAGCTGATAGGTAACGGTTCACCCAGACCAGTTGACAGGTAAAAAATGAGACGATCGTCCGGTGATCCACTATTGCCTCTTGCGTGATCCTGTCAGCTTGGCACCATCAGGGGCATGAGCACATCCATGACCCCACCGGCCGCTTCGCCGCTGACCCTTGAGCAGGCTAATGAACTTATTCAGAAGCTGATGGCGCGCATCGCCGAGCTAGAAGACCGACTCAACCAGCACAGCGGCAATTCCTCCAAGCCTCCTTCCAGTGATGGGCCAGGCTCACCACCACCTGCTCGGCCGCGCCTTGCCTCAGGTAAAAAACGCGGCGCCCAACCGGGCCACAAAGGCGCTCGGCGTGAGCGTCATCCAGCGGATGAACGGCTGACGGTAATACCCCATTACCCTGCCAGACAGTGCGCCTGCTGTGGGGGCAATGTGGTATTTCATGACAAACCCTACCGCGTCCATCAGGTCTTTGACCTGCCCGAGGTCAGCTACAGGGTGACCGAACATCAGCTCTTTAGCGGCACCTGTTGTCATTGCATCGAGACCAGCCCGGCTCCGTTGCCCGAGACGGTGAGCAGCAGCCAGATGGGGACCAACCTGCTGAGCTACATCGCCCTGCAAAGTGGTCTGTTTCACCAGAGCATTAGCCAGATACAACAACAGCTTAAACAGCACTTCGGCCTGAGCTTCAGTCGCGGCGCCATCAGCGAGGCGCAAGGGCGAGTCAGTGCCATGTTGACCCCGACGCACCAGGCCATCAAACAACAAGTGCAATCAGCCTCCTGTATCCATGCCGATGAAACACGGCATCAGCGTGGTGGTGAGCGGCGCTGGATGTGGCTGGCACTGAGCAAGGTGGCCGTCTGTTTCATGACGGCGTTTGGCCGGGGTCAGGATGCGGCCAAACGGCTGCTGGGCTCAGAATTGGATGGCGTGTTGGTGACAGACCAGTACGCAGGATACCGTTTCATCGACAGCAGCCAGCGTCAGCTGTGCTGGGCCCATGTACTGCGCAATGTGGCAGCGATTGCCGACAGCGGCGAAAAGGTCAATCAGCCCATTGGGGCCCGACTGGTGCTTCTCGCAAATAGCGTATTCAGGGTTCGACATGGCTATGAACAAGGCGTGTTGAGCCAGAAACAATATCAGCGAAGGCTTGAGCGATGTCGGCAAAGCTGGCGAAAAGAGCTGGGGCGAGGCAGTTTGCTGTGCAGCAAGCGCTACCGAGGTCGCTGTCGGCTACTGCTCAAGGATGATGAAATGCTGTGGCGTTTTCTGGAAAACGACGAGATAGCCTTGACCAATAATGAGGCGGAACGGGCGCTACGCGGGTATGTGCTGTGGCGCAAGGGGAGCTATGGCGTTTGGTCACATCGGGGAGAGCTGTTTCGGCAGCGCATCTTGTCTTTGATAGAGACAGCCAAGCGGTTAGGTCGCTGTCCGCAGGAATGGCTGAGGGCCGTGGTCGGTGCCTGCATAGAGAAAACAGACTACCCGCTCCCGGAAGAGTTGTTGTCAACATCCTCCCGGTGAACGGTTAC